>NZ_BAAAUG010000041.1:0-3109 GCF_039533825.1 Streptomyces rectiviolaceus | reverse complement strand
GACTTCCTACGCCAGCACATCACTCCCGCCCGGCAGCAGAAGATCCAGCTCCACAGCCCCCTCGTCCCCGCGATGCGCCGCCGCCGAAGCAAGCGGCGCGTGCCCCGAGGCCGTTGCCGCGAGGACGTACGAGCCGTCGCCCGGGACGGAGAGTGAGTAGCGGCCGCCCTCGTCCGTGAGGGCCGACCCCGCCTGCCGTCCCCGGCGGTCGATCAGTGTCACCTTCGCCCGTGCGACCGGCGCCCCGGAGGGGCTCAGCACCCGGCCGTGGAAACCGGCGAGCGCCTCCGTCGCGGCGCGCAGGTTCGCGTCCTCCTCGCTGCTGGCCCGGAGCTGGGTCTTGACCGAGCGGCGGGCGGAGGGGAGGAACAGGGCGAAGACGAGGCCCAGGGCCACCGCGCCCGTGGCGATCAGGAAGGACGTGCGGAAGCCCGTCATGGTCGGGATGGCGACGCCGCCCACGTGGTCCGCCGTGTTGGCGAGGACCATGCCGATCACGGCGCTCGAGACTGACGTACCGATCGAGCGCATCAGGGTGTTCAGGCCGTTCGCCGCGCCCGTCTCCGAAGGGTCGACCGCGCCGATGATCAGTGCCGGGAGCGAGGAGTAGGCGAGGCCGATGCCCGCGCCGACCACCACCGCGATGATGATCGTCTGCCAGGCCGCGCTCATCAGGCCGAGGCCCGCGCCGTAGCCGATCGCGATGATCAGCATGCCGAGGATGAGGGTCACCTTCGGGCCGTACTTCGCCGAGAGGCGGGCGTAGACCGGGGCCGTGAACATCATCGTCAGGCCCAGCGGCGCCACGCACAGGCCCGCGACGACCATGGACTGGCCGAGGCCGTAGCCGGTGGCGGTCGGGAGCTGGAGCAACTGCGGAAGCACCAGCGAGATCGCGTAGAACGCCACGCCGACCATGATCGAGGCGAGGTTGGTGAACAGGACCGCGGGCCGTGCCGTGGTGCGCAGGTCCACCAGTGGCGCCTTGAGGCGCAGCTCCATCACGCCCCAGAGGACCAGGACGACCGCCGCCGCGCCGAACAGGCCAAGGGTCATGCCCGAGGTCCAGCCCCAGTCGCTGCCCTTGGTGATGGGGAGGAGGAAGAGGACGAGTCCTGCGGAGAGGCCCAGCGCGCCGATCACGTCGAAGGTGCCCTGCGCCTTGACCTTGCTCTCGGGCACGAAGGCCACCGTCAGGAGCATCGATATGACGCCGAGGCCCGCCGCGCCGAAGAACAGGGCGTGCCAGTCGGCGTGCTGCGCGGTCAGTGCCGCGATGGGCAGCGCGAGGCCGCCGCCGACGCCGATGGACGAGCTCATCAGGGCCATCGCGGAGCCGAGCTTCTCGCGGGGCAGCTCGTCGCGCATCAGGCCGATGCCGAGCGGGATGGCGCCCATCGCGAAGCCCTGGAGGGCGCGGCCGACGATCATCACGACGAGGTCGTCGGTGAACCCGCAGATCAGGGAGCCCACGACCATCACGGCCAGGCTCGTCAGAAGCATGCGGCGCTTGCCGTAGAGGTCGCCGAGGCGGCCCATGATCGGGGTCGAGACGGCGCCCGCGAGCAGGGTCGCCGTCATGACCCAGGTGGCGTTCGACGGCGTGGTGCTCAGCAGCGTCGGCAGGTCCTTGATGACCGGCACCAGGAGCGTCTGCATCACCGCGACGACGATGCCGGCGAAGGCGAGTACGGGGACGACTCCGCGGGTGCCGGGTTGGTGGGTCGTCGTCTGCGTCATTACGTGGGGCCTCCGGGGGCGGTGCAAATGCTGGCAGGGGTACGTGGGGTACGAACCTGTTTCCCAGGGCGACTATTCCGACGGATGTCGTACGAGGGGAACTCTTGACCTGTTGTTAACCCCGCGCTTAAGCGGGGCCCGCGGCTACCGGAGAGGCGGACCCGCATCCGACCCCGTATCTGACCTTCCGTCAGATTGGAACGTGTTCTAGTCTGTCGCCGTCCCGGAAGCTGCTACCGGCGAGGACGCGCATGGGTATCGGAATCACGCAGGAACAGCGGGAGTTGGCGGCGGCGGTGCGCGGCTGGATCGCCCGCGCCGTACCGCCCGACGAGATACGCAAACTGCTCGACGCACCGCTCGGCGAAGGCGGCAGGCCCGCTCACTGGGACGGGCTCGCCGAGCAGGGGCTGCTCGCGGTGCACCTGCCCGAGGAGTACGGCGGAGGGGGCGGCGACCTCCTGGACCTCGCCGTAGTCCTGGAGGAGGCGGGGCGGGCCGCGCTCCCGGGGCCCTTCCTGGCGAGCTCCCTCGCCTCGGTCGTGCTGCACCGGGCCGGCGCCCGTGACCTCGCCGCGGAGCTGGCGTCCGGGGCGCGGATCGGAGCCGTCGCGCTCAGTGCGGGCACCCTCACCGCGGTGTCCGTGGCCGACGGATACGTCCTCGACGGCGCCGCGCCGCCCGTCCTCTCCGGGGCGGACGCCGACCTGCTGATCCTGGCCGCGGAGTCCGCGCGCGGAACGGTGTGGCTCGCTGTCGACGCGGCCGAGCTGAGCGTGCGTACGCAGGAGAGCGCCGATCCGACGCGGCCCACCGCCGAGGTGACGGCGGGCGGGGTGGAGGTCCCGGCCGGGCGGGTGCTCGACATCGACGCGGCGCTCGTACGGGATCTCGCGTGCGCCCTGTACGCGGCGGATGCGTGCGGCGTCGCGGGCTGGGCGCTGACGACCGCCACCGATTACGCGAAGGTGCGGGAGCAGTTCGGGCGGCCGATCGGGCAGTTCCAGGCGGTCAAGCACGGTTGCGCGGACATGCTGGTGCGGCTCGAACAGGCGCGGGCGCTCGCGTGGGACGCGGCGCGGGCGGCCGATGAGCCCCCGGAGGTGCGGGGACTCGTCGCCGCGCTCGCGGCGGGAGGCGCGCTCGACGCCGCGTACTCCTGCGCCAAGGACGCCATCCAGATCCTCGGCGGCATCGGCTTCACCTGGGAGCACGACGCGCATTTGTATCTGCGCAGGTCACTGGTTGCCCGGCAGCTGCTCGGCACCGGCGACCCGCACCGGCTGCGGGCGGTGCGGCTCGCGGAGGGCGGGGCGCGGCGCGAGCTGCGGATGGAGCTGCCCCAGGAGGCGGCGGCCTACCGGGAGGT
>NZ_BAAAUG010000040.1:66468-68085 GCF_039533825.1 Streptomyces rectiviolaceus | reverse complement strand
CGCCGCTGGACGTGGGTCCCGCGGTGGCCGACGACGGAGGCTGCTGGGGCGACGACTGTTGGGGCGGGGCCTGCCCTGTGGTGCCCTGCGTCTGGCTGGGCTGCCCCTGGCCGGTGCCCGCGGTTGCGGACTCGCGTGCCGCGCCCGGAGTGGTCGCCGCGGCGCCCTGCGTGGGGCTGGCGGAGCTGCCCTGCGTCGGCGCCCCGGAGGAAGCCGTGGGGCTCTGCGACTGGCCCTGGCGCTGCCGCTGCTTTCCGGGCTCCTCCGGGAGCGGTGAGCCCGGCAGTTCGTTGCGCGGGGCCTCGCCGGGTCCCGGCACGGTCACGCGGTCGGCATCGCGCACCGCGCCGCCGAGCATCGATCCGATGAGCAGCGTGAGCCCGACGACGAGCGACCCGATGAGCGCGCCGCGCCGCAGCACGCGGCGGCGCAGCTCCCAGATGTCCACGCGCGGCCCGAGCGTCCGCCAGGCCTCGCCGGCGAGGCGTCCGTCGACGGAGTAGACGGGCGCGCCCGCGATGATGAGGGGCGACCATGCGGCCAGATAGATGATGTCCGGCGCGTCGTAGGCGGGGACGGTCTTCCAGCTGACGGTGACGATGAGCGCGGCGGACAGGAGCACGCCGATGCTGGCCGCGACCCGCTGCCAGAGCCCGAGCACCGTGAGCACGCCCACGATGATCTGCAGGAAGGCGATGCAGAGCCCCGCGCCCACGGGGTGCTGGAGGGCGAAGTCCCGCAGCGGCTCGGCGAGCGCCCAGGGGTGCAGCGAGTTGAGCCACTTGACCATGGAGCCGCGGTCGCCGCCGTCGAAGTACACGGGGTCGCAGAGCTTGCCCATGCCGGCGTAGATGGAGATGAATCCGAGGAAGACGCGCAGCGGAAGCAGCACGACGCCGAGGTTCATGCGTCGGCCGGGGTAGTAGGCGTGCCGTACTGGGTCGGCCCCGTGCCGTCTGCTGACCTGGCGCGTGTCTGCGCCGTCGTCGTACTCGTCGTCGAACTCGTCGTCCCCGTAGGGGAGTTGTTCGTCGAGGTCGCTCTCCGGCAGCGGCATGCGCGGGATGAGCCGGGTCTCGGAGCCGGGATGACGAGGACCGATGACGGCAGGCGTGGCCTGCGTACTCTCGAGATCGTCGTCGATGTCGATACGGGGGATGACCTGCGTGGCACCTCCGTCGTCGTAGGAGGTGCCCCCGGCTTCGGCCGAATGGCGCACGCCGGTGCCGCGCACCGCCTGCAGCAGTCCGGTGGCTCCGGGGTCGCCCGGCTCGGACTTCCCGCTCCAGACGACGGGCGTGCGGCGCCGCGCGGCGGAGCCGACTGCGGGGATGCGCACGGTGTCATCGGCATTGTTCAAGTGCCGTGCGATACGCGGGGATTGGGTCCGCTGCGCGGTGGGGAGCTGCACGCGGAAGCTCGCGTGGTTCACGATGACCTGGGCCGGGTCGCTCGGCACCTTCACCATGCTCAGCGCGGGAGCTTCGTCGAACCCTGACGAGCTTCCCCCCGTGGGATTGCGGGGCGTTCTGGTGTCCACACTCATCTAACCGAGTGATGTGTGTTTAGGACACTGCCTTGACCGCGTGGAAATGTCCGGACCGCGTCAAGATCTAC
>NZ_BAAAUG010000040.1:0-66444 GCF_039533825.1 Streptomyces rectiviolaceus | reverse complement strand
TAGCTCCGGCGCCGGGACGCCTCGTAGAGCACGACGCCCGCGGCGACACCGGCGTTCAGGGACTCCGTGCCGCCCGGCATGGGGATCCGCACGCGGTAGTCGCAGGTCTCGCCGACCAGACGCGAGAGGCCCTTGCCCTCGCTGCCGATGACGATCACCACGGGACCGGAGAGCGCCTCGAGGTCGCCGACCTCGTGATCGCCGTCCGCCGCGAGGCCGACGATCGCGAGCCCGGCCTTCTTGTAGGCCTCCAGGACGCGGGTGAGGTTCGTGGCGCGCGCCACCGGCGTACGCGCCGCGGCACCGGCGGCCGTCTTCCAGGCGCCCGCGGTCATCCCGGCGGCGCGCCGCTCGGGCACGACGACGCCGTGACCGCCGAAGGCGGACGCGGAACGCACCACGGCACCCAGGTTCCGCGGGTCCGTCACACCGTCGAGGGCGACGATCAGCGGGTCCTCGCCCTGGTCGTACGCGGCGGCCGCGAGCTCCTCGGGGTGCGCGTACTCGTAGGGCGGCACCTGGAGCACGAGGCCCTGGTGGTTGAGCCCGTTGGTCATGCGGTCCAGCTCGGGCCGCGGGGCCTCCATCAGGTGGATGCCGCCGCGCTCACCGGCGAGCTGCAGCGCCTCACGCACGCGCTCGTCGTTGTCGATGAACTGCTGGACGTAGAGCATCGAGGCCGGCACGCCCTCGCGCAGCGCCTCGACGACGGAGTTGCGTCCGACGACCATCTCGGAGGTGCCCTTGCCGCGGCCCTTCACGGAGGCGGGACGTCGGCCGCCACCGCCGGGACCGCCGGTGGCCTTCTTGGCCGCGGCGTTGGCGATGCGGTTCTTCTTGTGTCCCTTGCGCGCCTCGGCGGGCGGCGTCGGGCCCTTGCCCTCAAGGCCGCGGCGCCGATTTCCACCGCTGCCGACCTGCGCGCCCTTCTTGCCGGACATGCGGCGGTTGTTAGCGGCCATGACCTACCTGTCTCTGTGATGCGTGCGGCTGTCCGCGTACTGCGTGACTGCCCACTGCGGGAGTGCGTACGTATATGAAGTGTGCCGCCCGGGTCGCCGGGCGGCACATCGCGAGGTCAGACGCTCAGCGCGGGCCGAGAGTCCACCGCGGTCCGGTCGGGCCGTCCTCGATGACGAGGCCCGACTGGTTGAGCTGATCACGGATGGCGTCGGCGGTGGCCCAGTCCTTGCGGCCACGCGCCGCCTCCCGCTGCTGGAGCACGAGGCGGACGAGCGTGTCGACGACGCCGTGGATGCTGTTGGAAGATCCGGTGTCGCCGCGGTCGCCCTCGCCGACCCAGTGCGGGTCGAGCGGGTCGAGGCCGAGCACGGCCAGCATGGCCCGCACCTCGGCGAGCCGCTCCACCGCGGCTTCCTTGTCGTCGGCGGCCAGGGCGGAATTGCCCTGCCGGACCGTCGTGTGGACGATGGCGAGCGCCTGCGGGACGCCCAGGTCGTCGTCCATCGCGTCGGCGAAGGCGGGCGGCACGTCGGCGGCGGGCTCCACGACGCCCCCGGCCTTCTCCACCACGCGCTGCACGAAGCCCTCGATCCGCGCGAACGCGGACTCGGCCTCGCGCAGGGCCTCCTCGCTGTACTCGATCATCGAGCGGTAGTGCGGGGTTCCCAGGTAGTAGCGCAGGACGATCGGGCGCCACTTCTTGACCATCTCGGAGACGAGGACCGAGTTGCCGAGCGACTTGGACATCTTCTCGCCGCTCATGGTGACCCAGCCGTTGTGCACCCAGTACCGCGCGAAGGCGTCGCCGAAGGCCTTGGCCTGGGCGATCTCGTTCTCGTGGTGCGGGAAGATCAGGTCGATGCCGCCGCCGTGGATGTCGAACTCGCGGCCGAGGTACTTGTGGGCCATCGCCGAGCACTCCAGGTGCCAGCCGGGACGGCCGCGGCCCCAGGGGGTCTCCCAGCTGGGCTCCCCTTCCTTGGCCCGCTTCCACATGGCGAAGTCACGCGGGTCGCGCTTGCCGGTCTCGCCCTCGCCCTCGGGCTGCAGGAGGTTGTCCAGCTCCTGGTTGGACAGCTCCAGATAGCCCGGGAAGGACTTCACGTCGAAGTAGACGTTGCCGTCCGACTCGTACGCGTGGCCGCGCTCGATCAGGCCGCGCATCATCTCGACCATCTCGGTGATGTGGCCGGTGGCGCGCGGTTCGTACGTGGGCGGGAGGCAGCCGAGGACGTCGTAGCCGTCGTTGAAGGCGCGCTCGTTCTCGTACCCGATCGACCACCACGGGCGGCCCTGCTCGGCCGACTTCCGGATGATCTTGTCGTCGATGTCCGTGACGTTGCGGATGAAGGTGACGTCGTAGCCGCGGTGGTCGAACCAGCGGCGCATGATGTCGAAGTTGAGACCCGACCGGATGTGCCCGATGTGCGGGGCCGCCTGCACCGTCGCGCCACACAGGTAGATCGAGACACAACCGTCGATGAGCGGGCTGAAGTCTCGGATCTGCCGGGCGCTGGTGTCGTAAAGGCGAATCGTCACCACTCCAGAGTAGTGGTCGCAGAACAGTGCCCTGCGACCTCCGGGGTCAACAGGGCACGGAACTGTGACATGTGCGGGGCCGCGAGGGCCTCAGATGCGGCCGACGACCTTGCGCGGAGTGACGCGGACGACGACGCGGGGGTCGTCGTTCACGGAGGACGGGTTGAACTCCGCGTACTTCAGGCCGGTGTACTTCAGCGCCAGCTCGTCGATGAGCTCCTGCCCGCCCTCGGTGGTCATCGTCACCTCGCCGCGGATCTCGGCGTACGTGTACGGCGAGTCGAAGGGCTGAAGGAGCACCGTCACGCGCGGATCGCGGCGCAGGTTCTTCTCCTTGCGGCGGCCGATCGTGGTGGAGAAGAGCAGCTCGTCGCCGTCACGCTTCACCCAGACCGGTGAGACCTGCGGGCTGCCGTCGGGCTGGATCGTGGCGACGGAGATGAAGACGGGGGTGTCGAGAAGGGCCTTGAGCTTGTCGGACAGTTCGGCTGCCATGGGGGTGCCTCTCTCTCGTACGTCGATGGATGACGTTGAGCCGTGCAGGGGTGCGTTTCCCGATACTCCTCCAACACACCCCGTCCCAGCGGCATTTCGCCCGGCGCCGCCGCGCCCGTCAGCCCGCCCGCACGACCAGTGCCGTCGCGATCGCGGCGAGGCCCTCGGCGCGGCCGGTGAGGCCGAGCCCGTCCGTCGTCGTGCCGGACACGGCGACCGGGGCGCCCGCGGCGGCGCTCAGCGTCTTCTGCGCCTCGTCGCGCCGCTTGCCGACCTTGGGGCGTACGCCGATGACCTGGACGGCGATGTTGCCGATCTCGAAGCCTTCGGCGCGCACGATCCTGGCGGCTTCGGCAAGCAGCGTCACGCCGGAGGCGCCGGACCACTCGGGCCTGCCGGTGCCGAAGTGCGCGCCGAGGTCGCCGATGCCGGCCGCGGAGAACAGGGCGTCGCAGGCGGCGTGCGCGGCGACGTCCCCGTCCGAGTGCCCGGCGAGGCCCGCGCTCTCGCCCTCCCAGAGGAGCCCGGCACACCACAGCTCGCGCCCTTCCTCGAAGGCGTGCACGTCGGTGCCGATGCCGACCTGGGGCATGCGGATCCGCTGGGGCTGCTGGGGCTGGTTCTCAGAAGCCATCGTTGGCCCTCCTGCGGGCGAGTACGGCCTCGGCCAGGACGAGGTCGAGGGGCCGCGTCACCTTGAAGGCCTCTTCGTGACCGGGTACGACGACGACCTGGAGGCCCAGCTGCTCGACCATGCTGGCGTCGTCCGTGACGTTGTCGGTGACCGTCGCGTGGGCGCGGACGAGGGTGTCGCGGTCGAAGCCCTGCGGGGTCTGCACGGCGCGCAGGCGGGCCCGCTCGGGCGTGGCCACCACGGGCTCGGGCGCTCCCGGCTGTTTGGGGTCCCCCGGCTCGACCTGCTTGACGGTGTCGGCGAGCGGCAGCGCGGGGACGACGGCGGGGGCGCCTTCGCGTACGGCCTCGATGACCCCGTCGACGGTGTCGACGGGCACAAGCGGGCGGGCCGCGTCGTGCACCAGGACGACGCGGATGCCCTCCGGCAGGGCGTCGAGGCCGAGCTTCACGGACTCCTGGCGGGTTTCGCCGCCGGGGACCACCACGAAGTCGGTGCGCTCGGGCAGGGCGTGGTCGGCCAGGAGTGACTTGACCTCGGCGGCGCCATCCGGCGGGGCCACGACGACGACGAGCGAGACGGCGCGGGACGCGGCCATGGCGCGTACCGCGTGGATGAGCATGGGCGTGCCGTTCAGCGCGCGGAGCGCCTTGGGGGCGCCCGGGCCGAGCCGTACGCCGCGTCCGGCGGCGGGGATCACGACCGCGGTGCGGGATTCCTCAGACATCGCTTCCGTTCAGGTTTGTGTGCTCGGCCGAGGTGGGTATGGCCACAGCGACGCCGGGCGCGGGCCTTGACCGGACCCTTCCGTGACATCTGGTCGAGCCAGCTGCCCGAGCCCGGCACGCACACCAAGCACCAAGCAGCACCGAGTACGAGGTAACGAATTCAGGGATTGCGTCTGGGTACGAAGCTGCCCTGGGTACGAACATGCCGCAGCGCCCGGCGACACCATTGAGGGTCAGCGGGCACCGCGGCATTTCATGGCGCCAAGACGTATGCGTATGTCAGGACGCGATCAGGACGCGAGGACCTCGTCAAGCAGGGCCTCGGCCTTGTCCTCGTTCGTGTTCTCCGCGAGGGCGAGCTCGCTCACCAGGATCTGGCGAGCCTTGGCGAGCATGCGCTTCTCACCCGCGGACAGTCCGCGCTCACGCTCACGACGCCACAGGTCACGCACGACTTCCGCGACCTTGATGACATCGCCCGATGCGAGCTTCTCGAGATTTGCCTTGTAGCGACGGGACCAGTTCGTGGGCTCTTCGGCGTACGGCGCGCGCAGTACTTCGAAGACCCGGTCGAGCCCGTCCTGACCGACCACATCACGTACGCCGACGAACTCCGCATTGTCCGCAGGCACACGTACCGTCAGATCGCCCTGAGCGACCTTCAGCACCAAGTAGGTCTTGTCCACGCCTTTGATCTGGCGAGTCTCAATGGCCTCGATCAGCGCGGCCCCGTGATGGGGATAGACCACGGTGTCGCCAACCTTGAACGTCATGTGACAGGTACCCCTTCCGTGGCTATCCATCCTAACACGAGAACCGCCTCTTCTGAATGGCGTTTTCGCAGGTCAGGGCATATCTCGGGGCTTGACAACAGCAACAGGAACGTGCTGCGAAGGGCTTGTGGAGCGAGGTATTCGCAGGTGGGAGCGGCTCTCCGGGGAAGGAGAAACGCGCCCGTTACACGCCCTCCGAGAGCGCTCCACGAGGCTGAACGTCCCGGTTTGCCAGGTTCCAAGCGGTGAACTTCCGCTACTCCGTTCGGCTACCGGAGAGACGTACCGGTCGGCCTTCGGCATGAATCCGGAATTGATCAAGCGCCCCCGGTGATCAATTTCCGGCACTTCCCCGGACCGCCATGCATTCCTTACCGGAAATCCGCAGGACGGGCCGCGATGACTCTTGACGGCTCTTATGTGAATGGTGAACGAGAGGGCAATGGCGCGGAGGTGACGGCAGTGACATCCGCGGCGGGACACGAGGGGCGCGGGAGAGGCTCACGGGCCGTAGGGGCGGGTCGGGTGCGGTGGCGCGGGAACGGCTCGGTAACCTAAGCCCGCTGACACACACTTAGGGCGGCTTTATGGCCGCCCGCCCCTCCCGTACCGCCCTCGTTCAAGGAGTTGCCGCCGCCGTGAGCCGCAGCCTTCGACGTGGCGCCATCGCCGCCACCGCCATCGCGTTCTCGCTCGCGTCGCTCGCCGCGTGCGGCGCCGGTAACAACGCTCAGACGCACGAGATCAAGCCGGACAACGCCGCGACCGCCGTCGGCGACATCAAGATCCAGAACGCCATGGTGATCACCCAGCCCGACCTGAAGTCGACGGGCCCCGCGGTGATCGCCGCCACGATCTTCAACAACGGCAGCACCGACCAGACCCTGGACGGGATCAAGGTCAACGGCACCGGCAAGACGGCCAAGATCACGCCGGCCAAGGACGACAAGACCTCCAAGCGCGGCGGCCCGCTGACCATCCCCGCCGGTGGCTCCGTCGTCATCGGTGGCAAGGACAACGCCGCCGCCGTCCTGCCCAGCAGCCGCGAGGCCGTCAAGGACGGCAACGCGCAGGCGGTCACCTTCGCCTTCAGCAAGACCGGCGACGTGAAGATGAAGACCTTCGTCGTGCCGGCCGAGAGCTACTTCAAGAAGTGGGGCCCGACCGAGGTTCCCGACGCTCCGGGCTCGAAGCCGTCGACGAAGCCTTCGGGCTCCGCGAGCGGTGAGCCCGCCGAGGGCGCGTCCTCCGGTGCGAGCACCAACCCTTCGGGGCAGCCGTCCGGGCAGCCGTCGGGCAACGCGTCCGGTGCGGCGAACACGGACCCGTCCGGCGCCGCGTCGCACGATGCGGGTGCGGGTGCCGGTTCCGAGCACTGATCGACGTACACACGAGAGGGCGGGAACCCGGCACCGGGTTCCCGCCCTCTCGTGTGTCTGCCGCGTCTACAGGGGGCCATCTACAGGGGGGCCGTCTACGGCTCGAACTTGTAGCCGAGGCCCCGCACCGTCACCAGGTAGCGCGGTGCCCCCGGGTCCGGCTCGATCTTGGCGCGCAGCCGCTTGACGTGGACGTCGAGGGTCTTGGTGTCCCCTACGTAGTCCGCGCCCCAGACGCGGTCGATGAGCTGCATGCGGGTCAGGACGCGGCCCGCGTTGCGCAGGAGCATCTCCAGGAGGTCGAACTCCTTGAGGGGCAGGTCGACCTTGGAGCCGGAGACGGTGACCACGTGGCGGTCCACGTCCATGCGGACCGGGCCCGCCTCCAGGGCCTGCGGTGCGACCTCCTCGGGCTCTCCGCGGCGGCGCAGGACCGCGCGGATGCGGGCCACGAGTTCACGGGACGAGAAAGGCTTCGTCACGTAGTCGTCGGCTCCTATTTCGAGGCCGACCACCTTGTCGATCTCACTGTCCTTGGCGGTGACCATGATCACCGGGACGTTGGAACGGCCGCGCAGCTGACGGCAGACCTCCGTGCCGGGCAGGCCCGGCAGCATCAGGTCGAGCAGGACGAGGTCGGCGCCGTTGCGCTCGAACTCGTCGAGTCCGTCCGGGCCGGTGGCCGCGATGGCGACCTCGAAGCCCTCTTTGCGAAGCATGTAGGACAGGGCGTCGGAGAAGGACTCCTCGTCCTCTACGACGAGCACTCGGGTCACGGAAGGACCTCCGGGGCAGGAATGGGTTCGTACGAAGTGGTCTCGTCGGGCCGTGCGGTGCCGGCTTCGCTGCCGTCTCCGCCGTGACCGGATCCGCGGTCGCGGTTCGCGGCTGCCTCGGGCAGCCGCAGGGTGAAGGTGGAGCCCTGTCCCTCGGAGCTCCACACGGTGACCTCCCCGCCGTGCGAGGCGGCCACATGTTTGACGATGGCGAGGCCGAGGCCCGTGCCGCCGGTGGCGCGGGAGCGCGCCGGGTCCACTCGGTAGAAGCGCTCGAAGATGCGCTCCTTGTCCTTGTCGGAGATGCCGATCCCCTGGTCGGTGACGGCCACCTCGATGAGATCTCCGCCGGGTGCGGTGACGCGGCGGGCCGCGATGCCCACCCGGGTGCGGGCGGGCGAGTAGTTCACGGCGTTCTCGACGAGGTTGCCGAGTGCCGCGGCGAGCTGGCCGCGGTTGCCCCATATCTGCAGGTCGGCGGTGCCGCCCGCGGCCATGGTGATCTGTTTGTGCGAGGCCTGGTGGCGGCTGCGGTCGATCGCCTCCGCCACCAGTTCATCGACACGGACGGGTTCGGCGTCCTCCAGGGGGTCGTCGTTCTGGACCCGGGAGAGGTCGATGAGCTCCTGGACGAGGCTGGTCAGGCGGGTCGCCTCGATCTGCATGCGGCCGGCGAAGCGCTCGACGGCCTCGGGGTCGTCCGAGGCGTCCATGACGGCCTCGGAGAGAAGGGAGAGGGCCCCTACCGGGGTCTTGAGCTCATGGCTCACGTTCGCGACGAAGTCGCGTCGTACGGCCTCGATGCGGCGGGCCTCCGTGAGGTCCTCCACCAGGAGCAGGACCAGGCGGGAGCCGAGGGGGGCCACGCGTGCGGAGACGGCCAGGGCCTCTCCGCGGCCGGTGCCGCGGCGTGGCAGGTCCAGCTCGACCTGGCGTATCTCGCCGTCACGGCGGGTGTCGCGCGCCATCTGGAGCATGGGCTCGACCGCGAGCTTGCCGCCGCGGACCAGGCCGAGTGCGTACGCAGCCGAGCTGGCCTTCACCACGCTGTCCGCCTCGTCGAGGACGACGGCGGACGAGCGGAGCACGGAGAGGACCGTGTCGACGCCCGGCGGCAGTACGGGGTCTGTGTGCAGGGAGGTCCGGGTGGGGCGTTTCAGGTCGCGCTCGCTCCAGCGGAACGCCAGCATGGCGATGACACCGGTGCACACCCCGGCGATCGCTGCCGCTGCGGCGACCGCCGCGTTCACGTCCATGCCTCCAGGTTATGCGCCGGATGAGCACCTGCCCCAGCCATCCGGGTGCCGCCTCGAACACTCGTCGCCCAGAGTTCACCGAGGGGACGGTGCTGGTTCACTTCGGCTGAACGGGTTACTCCGGGCCGCGCGGGCCCGGCTCCGGGCCGGGCGCTTCCCGTCGCCCACAGTTCACCTCGGTGACAGGGGCGGTTCATTCGGGATGTCGGAAACGGACGCGTCCGGGCCGCACCGTGGGAGCGTGGGGGTCACCCCCCGGGACGTACTAGAGAGGGACATCCACATGCGGGACGCGTACCACGAGGAACTTGACTCGATCGGCGAGGGCCTGGTCGAGATGGCCCGTCTGGTCGGGTCCGCGATCGGGCGCGCCACGACGGCCATGCTCGACGCCGATCTGAAGCTGGCGGAGAGCGTGATCGCCGGCGACCAGAAGGTCGACGATCTCCAGCACGAGCTGGAGGCGCGGGCGATAGCCCTGCTCGCGCGGCAGCAGCCGGTCGCCACGGACCTGCGCATCGTCGTGACCTCGCTGCGGATGAGCGCCGACCTGGAGCGCTCGGGCGACCTCGCCCAGCACGTCGCCAAGCTGACCCGCCTGCGCTTCCCGGCGTCGGCCGTTCCGCAGGATCTGCACGCGACGATCCTGGAGATGGGGCAGCTCGCGCAGCGTCTCATGGCCAAGGCGGCGGAGGTCATCATCACGAAGGACGTCGACCTGGCGCTCCAGCTGGAGCAGGACGACGACGAGATGGACCTGCTGCACCGGACGCTCTTCCAGCACCTGATGGAGGACCGCTGGAAGCACGGCATCGAGACGGCCGTGGACGTGACACTGCTCGGCCGCTACTACGAGCGGTTCGCGGACCACGCGGTGTCGGTGGCGAAGAGGGTCGTCTACCTGGTCACCGGCGAGCACGCGGACGAGATCCAGCCCACGGGAACGCCCGTCGAAGGCGCCTGAGCCCTTCATGTCGGGCGACGTGCGTGCAAAGGGGTGTGTCCCGCACCGATGATGGTGCGGGACACACCCCTTTCTGGTCTGTTCTGGTCGGGGTGCCTCAGCCGCAGCAGCCGCCGCACTGGCACGGTCCGCCCGACTGACAGCCACAGCCGCAGCCCGAGCCGCAGCCGCAGGCGCCGAGGAGCACGAGCGTGGGCAGGCCAGGCGTATCGGACGGCTGCTCGGGGACGGGTTCGGTCATGGGGGACTCAGCCATGGGTCTCCTCCTCGAAGGCGAACTGCCTGTTGCCCGTTCCATGCCCACTGGGAGGGGCGCACCAACGGCGCACACGCGCGCGGGGGTCACCCGGCCTGCGGTGCCCGCGCCCACCCCCGCCCCCTCCGCCGGGAGCCCCCTCATCAGCGACCAGTAGCCGACGGCGGCGACCGTTCCGATGACCGCGCAGATGCCCCAGAGCCACTGCGCGCCGAAGCGGTCGATGACGAAGCCGGACATCAGCGGGGCGACGAGCGCGGCGACGGCCCACGACAGGGTGTACATGCCTTGGTAGCGCCCCCTGCCGTGGGTCGGCGAGAGCTGGACGACGAGGCCGGTCTGCGTGGGTGCGTTGATGATCTCGGCGAGGGTCCAGACGCACACGGTGAGGGCGAAGACGCCGATGGACCCGGCGAAGGCGGTCAGGCCGAAGCCGTAGCCGGCGAGCAGCGCGGAGATGACCAACAGGCGCTGTGGGTCGCGGTGTTCGATGAAGCGCGTGACCGGGATCTGGAGGGCGACGATCAGTACGCCGTTCACGGCGATGGCCATTCCGTAGTCGGCGGGCGTGAACCCGGCCTCCCCCATGGCGACGGGCAGCCCCACGGAGCCCTGCTGGAAGATCAGCGCGAGGAGGAAGGAGAGCCCCACGACGCCCATGAAGCGTCCGTCGCGCAGGACGGTCCCCAGGCCGACGTCCGGTTCCGATGCCTTCTCCAGGGCAGTCCGCACGGGCCGCGACTCCGGCAGCTTCGCGAAGACGACGATGGCGCAGGCCATGGTCATCACGGCTTCGATGAGGAACCCGGCGAGATAGCTGAACTCGGCGATGAAGCCGGCGCCGGCGGACGAGATGGCGAACCCGAGGTTGATGGCCCAGTAGTTGAGCGAGAAGGCCCGCACCCGGTCCTCGGGGCGGACGATGTCGGCCATCATCGCCTGGACGGCGGGCCGGGACGCGTTGCTCGCCATGCCGACGAGGAAGGCGACGGCCGCGATGGCCAGGGGGTCCTTCATGAAGCCGAGGAGGGCGACGGTCAGGGCGGTGGAGGCCTGGGCGATGAGGAGGGTGGGCCGCCGCCCGAGCCGGTCCGTCATCACGCCCGCGCCGAGCGAGGAGATGACGCCGCCGAGCCCGTGCAGGGCGGCGACGAGTCCGGCGTACGTCGCGGAGTACCCGCGGTCGAGGGTCAGATAGAGCGCCATGAAGGTGGCGACGAAGGCACCGAGGCGGTTGACGAGGGTGCTGGTCCACAGCCACCAGAACTCGCGGGGAAGACCGGAGACGGACTCCTTGGCGGCGCGTCTCAGGGCGGCGAGTGGCATCGGGGTCCCCCACAGGATCAGGCAGATATGTAAGCGTCGCTAGCGACTAGCGCACATTACGATCTGAGAGACCGCGAGGGCCAGTGGATTAGCAGAAGCCGTCAACTGTCGCCCTGCTTGCCGCAGTCCTGTCCGGGGTCCGGGCGGACGCGCGGGGCACCCTGCGGTTCGATTACGCTCAGGGGCATGGCCGACGCACCGTACAAGCTGATCCTCCTCCGCCACGGCGAGAGCGAGTGGAACGCGAAGAACCTGTTCACCGGCTGGGTGGACGTCAATCTCAACGAGAAGGGCGAGAAGGAGGCGGTCCGCGGCGGTGAGCTGCTCAAGGACGCCGGCCTGCTCCCCGACGTGGTCCACACGTCGCTCCAGAAGCGCGCGATCCGCACCGCGCAGCTCTCCCTCGAGGCGGCCGACCGCCAGTGGATCCCGGTCCACCGCAGCTGGCGCCTGAACGAGCGCCACTACGGCGCACTGCAGGGCAAGGACAAGGCGCAGACGCTCGCCGAGTTCGGCGAGGAGCAGTTCATGCTCTGGCGCCGCTCGTACGACACCCCGCCGCCGGCGCTCGACCGCGACGCGGAGTACTCGCAGTTCGAGGACCCGCGCTACGCGACGCTCCCGCCGGAGCTGCGCCCGCAGACGGAGTGCCTCAAGGACGTCGTCGTGCGCATGCTCCCGTACTGGTTCGACGGCATCGTCCCGGACCTGCTGACCGGCAGGACGGTCCTGGTCGCGGCCCACGGCAACTCGCTGCGCGCCCTGGTCAAGCACCTGGACGGCATCTCGGACGAGGACATCGCGGGCCTGAACATCCCGACGGGCATCCCGCTGGCGTACGAGCTGGACGCGGACTTCAAGCCCGTGAAGGCCGGGGGGACTTACCTCGACCCCGACGCGGCGAAGGCCGCGATCGAGGCGGTCAAGAACCAGGGCAAGAAGAAGTAGCCCCGCATTTTCGTGAGCTGAGCCCCCTGCCCGCGGGTTTTCCCGTCGGCAGGGGGCTCTTTGCTGTGCGGGGCGAGTCTTTAGACGTTCACCACGCAAGTGGTGGGAACCCAGCCCTTGAGGCCCCGGTAGCTAATGTAGTTCCACTGGTCGCTGCCCTGGCCGCACTTGTCGTACCACTTACGTGCCTTCTCGTTCTTGAGCTTGCACACGATCTTGCCCTTCGGCACGAGTCCGAGAGCAGTGCCGTTGACACTCTTGGTCTTACGGATCTTGACGCTCTCCTCGGCCTTCTGCTTGTGGCACGCGGCGGACGCGAAGCTTCCGCCGGAGGAAGCAGGTGAAGCAGACGAAGCAGCCGAAGCAGCGACCGCGGGAGTCGAGGCGAAGACAGCACCGGTCAGTACTGCGGCGCCCAGGACACTCGTGAGCTTTTTGCGCATGATTCCCCGTATCTGTGTGAGTGGGACGGGGACAACGCTAGGGAGCCGCACCAACAGTTCGCCAACAGCGGTCGGTCACGGGCTGCCCGTGTCCGAGACCCCCTGGGCGAGCTCGCCCACGGCGTCCAGGATCCAGTGGCCGAAGGCGGTCGGAGCGATCAGGACGCCGAAGACCAGCACGACCGCCATGGTCATCCCCGTGTCGAGCTTGGTCCTGGGCGCCACGCGTCTGCGCAGCAGCACGAAGATGACCACAGCCAGCAGAACCGCGAGGTCGATCGTCATCACCACTGGGCCATCCCCCCATCAGGCAAGAACGTTCCAGTTCCCCTGTGTAGCCCGAACCGTGTGATGGGGGCACTCAGTTGGGCGGGGTTGGCGGCAAAGCGCCCATCCGGGGCCGAATCGGCGGACTTGCCAGCGCGCGGACGGCTACAGCTCTCTCTGCGCCTCGTACAGGTTCCGCGGGCGGACCGTATCCGTGGTCCCGTAGAGCTCGATCCGCGAGTGAAGGTCTCCGGAGAAGTCCGGTACGTCGATCTGGTCGAACTCGCGGACTTCGTTGATGCCCACCGTGGCGCTGTACGGGGCCAGTCCGTCGATCTTCATCAGGCCCGCGCGCCCGTTGGTGACGCGGATGTTCCAGTGGGTGAAGCGGGCTCCGAAGAGAGGGCCCGCGCTGGCGTCTCCTCCGTGGCGGCCGTTGTTGTCGACCGTGATGTCCGTGCGGACGTTCGCGAAGGGCATGCCTCTGTGGCTGTCGAAGGTGCCCATCTCCATGTGGCCCCGGGACCAGACGTTGTAGGAGGACAGGCCCTCTACGTTGATGCCGTGGAGCTGGGTGCCCGAGGGGGCCGGGGTCGTGCGTTCGTCGATCCTGAAGTCCTCGATGAGGTTGTCGTGCGAGCCCTCCCGGCAGAAGTACGGGTGGTGCGAGCCCCGGCCCGTCACGCGGGTGCGGCGCAGGGTGCAGGCGGACGCGCTCACCAGACCGAAGCCGTTGTCCACGTGACGGACCACGATGTCGTCCGCCCAGCAGTCGTACGCGCACTGGAACGTGACCCCGTTGTAGCCCTTGTCCAGGAGGTGGGGGGATTGGGGTGTCTCGCCTGCTTCCAGCGTCAGTGCTTCGACTCCCGCGCCCGTCAGCGCCTTTACGTGCGTCGTCAGGCGTGGGTCCCACTCCTCGCGTACGTCCAGGGGGAGCGGGCGTTCCAGGGTGACCGTGCTCTTCTTTACTGAAGTGATGCGGACCGGCCACTCGTAGGGGACGTACGACGTGAGCTTTGTCTTGTCGTCCCACACGTACGCCTCCGGCCCCTCTCCCCCGCCCGCCATGTGCTCCAGGAGCGTGTGGTCGGCGTCATCCGCCAGGCGCAGGAGCACCAGGTCGCCCTTGCGGAGGCGTGTGGTGTCCGCGACCCTCAGGGTGCGGTCGCCTCGCTTCGCGGGGGCGGTCGTCGTGAGGGTCCGCCACTCGTCCCGCTTGTTGCCCGTCCAGCCCTCGAAGGGCCACGCCTTCGCCTTGACGGCCGACGTCAGGGACTCCCAACGGGACTGCGGGCAGAGCCAGATGAGGCCGCCCGCCCAGGACCAGCTCGACTTGTCGCCGCCGTAGCGGGAGCCGTACGGGCCGATCAGCTCCGTGAGGTTCTTTGTCGCGTGGAGTGTGGTGCGGGCGCTGCCTGCCCCACGGAGCACCACGTTGTCGTGGGCTATGCGGATGATGTCGTCGATGCGGTACGTGCCGGGCGGGACGACGACCGTGCCGCCGCCCCTCGCGCCCGCTTCCGCCAGCGCGCGGTTGATCGCCGGTGCCGCGTCCTGCGTGCCGTCCGGCTTCGCTCCGTAGTCCCTTACGTTCGCGACCACTTCGCGGCGAGGGAGGTGACGGGTGCCGGAGCGGGCGCCCGCGCGGGCTATGTAGGGGATGTGGGGGTGCTTGTACGGGGTGGACCTGAACTCCCGCCAGAGGGTGGGGGTTTCACCGGGCTTCGCCCACGCCGTGCCGCCGGTCGCGGCGACCGCCGCCACCGCGATCGCCCCTCCCAGTACGCCGCGTCTGCTCGGGTGCTCCATGCCCATGTTGCCGCCGCCTTCCATGGATGTGAACGCCGTTCATGTCTGCGATGGGCGCGAGCATGCCACGGGCCCACCTCCCGGGGAAGGTGTCCTGCACGTGCGGATTGGCTTGGCCGAGCTGGTCGAGCTAGTCTTGCGGCTGGGTCAGATGAGTGAACGCGTCCAGGTTCCGCGTGGACTCGCCGCGCGACACCCGCCACGCGTACTCCTTGCGGATCGCCGATGCGAAACCCAGCTCCAGGAGCGTGTTGAAGGAGCCGTCCGCGTTCTCCAGGACCGAGCCGAGCAGGCGGTCCAGCTCTTCCGGGGTGACCGCCGAGAGCGGGAGCTTGCCGGTGAGGTAGATGTCTCCGAGGGAGTCGATCGCGTAACTCACGCCGTACAGGCGCAGGTTCCGCTCCAGGAGCCAGCGGTGGACCGCGTCGTGGTTCTCGTCGGGGTGCCGGATCACGAACGCCGTCAGGGACAGGGCGTGCTTGCCGATCCTGAGTGAGAGCGTCGTCGACAACTTGCGGGTGCCCGGGAGCGTCACCACGTAGGAGCCGCTCTGCGGGCTCTCCCACTCCAGCTCCGCGTCGTCCAGCGTCCGCTCGATGATCGCGATCGCCGCTGTGTCAGCCTGATCAGCCATGATGCGAGCGTACGCGACGCCTGTACTCATGCACCGCTGCCGTGTACACGTCCGCCGTGGCGGACGCCGCCGTGTCCCAGCCGAAGGATTCCGCGTGCCGCGCGGCCGCCTCTCCCATGCGGTCCACAAGGTGTGGGGTCTCGGCGAAATCGCGCAGCACGCGCGCGTAGTGCTCCGGTTCGTGGCCGTCGATCAGGAAGCCCGTCACCCCGTCGCGCACGGCGACCGGCAGACCGCCCACCGACGCCGCGAGGACCGGGGTGCCCGCCGCCTGTGCCTCTATGGCCACCAGGCCGAAGGACTCGCTGTACGAGGGCATCACCAGGACCGAGGCCGCCCTGAACCAGTCCGCGAGCTGCTCCTGGCCCACCGGCGGCTGGAAGCGGACCACGTCCGCGATGCCCAGCCTGGCGGCCAGCTTCTGCAGTCCTTCGGGCTTCGCGAGGCCGCTGCCGCTGGGGCCGCCCACCACGGGGACGACGATGTTCGAGCGGAGCTCGGGACGCTGGTCCAGGAGGACAGCGACCGCGCGGAGCAGGACGTCCGGCGCCTTGAGGGGCTGGATACGGCCGGCGAAGAGCGGGACGAGCGCGTCCTGCGGGAGGCCGAGGCGGTGCCGGGCCGCCGCGCGGCCGTCGGCGGGGCGGAAGCGGTCGAGGTTCACGCCGGGGTGCACGACGGCGACCTTGCCCGCGTCCGCTTCGTAGTGACGTACGAGCTCGTCGGCCTCTTCGGAGGTGTTGGCGATCAGGCGGTCGGCCGCCCGCACGATCTGCGTCTCGCCGATCACGCGCGCCGTCGGCTCCGGGGTGTCGCCGTCCGCGAGCGCCGCGTTCTTGACCTTGGCCATCGTGTGCATGGCGTGCACCAGCGGCACGCCCCAGCGCTCGGCGGCCAGCCAGCCGACGTGACCGCTGAGCCAGTAGTGCGAGTGGACCAGGTCGTAGTAGCCGGGGCGGTTGCCCGCCCACGCCTGCATCACGCCGTGGGTGAAGGCGCAGAGCTGGGCGGGCAGCTCCTCCTTCGCCAGGCCTTCGTACGGTCCCGCGTCCACATGACGTACGAGGACGCCCGGGGCGAGTTCGACGGCGGGCGGCAGCGCGCCTGTCGTCGAGCGCGTGAAGATCTCGACCTCGATGTTGATCGCCGCGAGGCGCTTGGCCAGCTCCACGATGTACACGTTCATGCCGCCCGCGTCGCCCGTGCCGGGCTGGTGCAGCGGGGACGTGTGCACGCTGAGCATGGCCACCCGGCGCGGACGCCGGTTTGTGCCGGGGAGCCGGAGCCTGCCGGGCGCCGCCGGCGAGCGACGACCGAGCCTGGTCACGTACTGGCTCACGTGGCGGTCCTCCTTGTGCGCGCGCGGGCATGGCTTAAGGGAGGGCGTGCACGGTCCTCCAGAGGGAGAACATCGGAAGGGGCGACTCCATTTCCTCTTTGCCAAATGATTACTGGATTCGGCTCAACCAATGACCGGGCGCATGATCGGGCACATGACTGGGCACATGATCGGGCGGAGCTCGGCGAGTCCCCCTGCCGCCGCGGCGCATACCCTTTCCCCCATGGCCTCCCGCACCCCTTCCCGCCCCGTGGGAACGGTGACGCGCGGGACCACCAACCCCAATCGCCTGCGCCGCATGGACCGCTGGATCGCCGCCGCGCACGGCGCCGAGCTGCGGCGTTCCACCGACCCCGTCGCCGTCGACCTCGGCTACGGCGCCGCCCCCTGGACGGCCGTCGAGCTGCTCGCCCGGCTCAGGACCGCCGCCCCGCACGCGCGCGTGGTCGGCGTCGAGATCGATCCGGCGCGGGTCGCGGCCGCGAAGCCGTACGAGCGGGAAGGCCTCACCTTCCGGCACGGCGGCTTCGAGGTCCCGCTGCCGGGCAGGCCCGCCCTGATCCGGGCCGCGAACGTGCTCCGGCAGTACGACGAGGAGCAGGTCGCCGCCGTGTGGGAGCGGCTGTGCGGGCGGCTCGCGCCCGGCGGGCTGCTCGTCGAGGGGACGTGCGACGAGATCGGGCGGCGGCACGTCTGGGTCGCGCTCGGACCCGAGGGGCCGCGCACGGTGACCTTCGCGACCCGCGTCGGATCGCTCGACCGGCCGTCCGACCTCGCCGAGCGCCTGCCCAAGGCGCTGATCCACCGGAACGTGCCGGGCGAGCCGGTGCACGCGTTCCTGCGCGACTTCGACCGGGCCTGGGCCGCCGCCGCGCCCTACGCCTCGTACGGCGCCCGGCAGCGGTGGATCAGGACGGTGCGGGCCCTGGCCGCGGACTGGCCGGTGGCGGACCGCCCCTCGCGGTGGCGGCAGGGCGAAGTGACGGTGCGGTGGGGAGCATTGGCGCCGCGTCAGGCGCAATAGGCGCGTCAGGTGCATCAAGCGCGTCAGGGGTGAACGCGCGGGGTGCCTACGGGTGAATTCGCGAGGCGACGACGGGTGAACTCCGCGTGCTGCGCGCCGCGAGGGGAACGATCTCCGAGTGCCGCTCGTCACATGGGGCGGGTGGGGATCGGAGTTGCCGTCGGGCTCTGTCGTATTGCGCGTCGGCGTGGCACCATCCCCTCGGCAACCGTAAGTTACTGACGGTAAATCAGCTTTGGGGGAGGCGGACGTGACCGGCAAGCGGAGTTCGACTGTGGCTGGCCTGGCGCTGATCTGCGCGACGGCGGTGCTCAGCGCACCGGGCGCGGCCCACGCGAGTCCGGCGAAGCCAACGCCCGGCAAGACCAAGTCCCTTGAGGACGTGCGCAAGGAGATCGAGAAGCTCTACCACGACGCGGGCGTCGCCACGGACGCGTACAACGCGGCGGAGGAGAAGAGCGAGAAGCAGTCCAAGCAGATCGTGAAGCTCGCGCGCTCCATCACCAAGGGCCAGCAGAAGCTGGACAAGCTCAAGTCCCGCGCGGGCGCCGCCGCCCGCGCCCAGTACCGCAGCGGCGGGGTGTCCTCCGAGGCCCGGCTGATGCTGAGCGACGACCCGCAGCAGTTCCTGGAGGGCGCAGGGCGGATGCGGGAGGGCCAGAAGGCCACCAAGGGCATGCTGACCGAGCTGGAGCGGACGCAGGAAGACCTGCGGATCTACGCCAAGGACGCCACCGCCCAGTGGAAGAAGCTCGAGGCCAACCGCAAGTCGAAGGCCGAGTCGAAGAAGAAGATCAAGAAGAAGATCGCGGACGTCGAGGCGATGGAGGCCAAGCTCGAGAAGAAGGAGCTTGAGCGGCTCCGGAAGCTCGAGGAGGAGGCCCAGCTCAAGAAGCAGTCGGCGTGGGTGAGTTCGGGCGTCCTGGAGGACATCAAGGGCAAGGCGACCGGGCCGGGCAAGAAGGCCGTCGAGTTCGCCACCGCGCAGCTCGGCAAGCCGTACGTCTGGGGCGCGGAGGGCCCGTCCTCGTACGACTGCTCCGGCCTCACGTCCAAGGCCTGGGCCGCCGCCGGCCAGGGAATTCCGCGTACGTCACAGGAGCAGTGGAAGCAGCTGCCGCGCATCGACATCAAGAACATGCGCCCCGGTGACCTGATCATTTATCACGCGGACGCCAGCCATGTCGGGATGTACGTGGGCGACGGCGCGATCGTGCACGCGCCGCGGCCTGGACGCGATGTCACCGTCGCGGGCGCGGGGTCGATGAAGATCCTCGGGGTCGTACGGCCCGACAAGTGACCGTTCCCGTACGGTGTGTCAGGTGAACGGCCGGTCTGTGCCGTACGTCATGTGACCCACCGCACCCCTCGGCCCGCCGCTCAACCCCTCAGGCGTGATGTTCGTCATTCCGGTGAGGACCTGTCGTGCCCAATTGCGGTCCTTGATGCGGCATATGACGGTGGCTGTTTTTCGTGCGCCATTCCAATCGGGGCGCGGCTAACGCTATGGTCCCCGTCGGTGGAGCGTTCGACCGTCGGTCCACCATGCCCTCGGGGGGAGGGAAGGAAACCAAAGCCATGCCCGTACCCATACCGCGGCAGAGGGCGATCCCGGCCGCGGAAGGCGGTCAGGCTCACGCTCTGCCGACACCGACGCCTGCACCCGCGCCGTCGCCCACGCCCGTACCCGCCTCCCTGGAGCCCGTACCCACGCTCAGGGACATGGACCAGCAGGCGAGCGGCCCCGGCCTCAGCCTCCTGGTGATCGAGGACGACCCGGTGGGCTCGCTGAGCGTCCCCCAGATGCTGGACTCCGCGGGCAAGCCCATCAGGGTCCGCACCGCCCGCAACCTCACCGAGGCCGAGCGGCTGCTCACCGACGACGTGCACTGCATCCTGCTCGACCTGGCCCTCACGGTCCCCACGGCCTCGGAAGAGGACGAGGACGAGCTCGCCACGCTCAAGCACGTCCTGCGCCTCGCGCCCCGGCACGCCGTCCTCGCGCTCACCGCGAGCGGCGACACCGAGGGCGGCGCGGAGGCCGTGCGGGTCGGCGCCCAGGACTATCTCTTCCGTGACGAGCTGGACGGGCGTCTCCTCAGCCGTGCCATCCGGTACGCCGTGGAGCGCAAGCGCGCGGACGCCGCCCAGCGCCAGCTCACGGAGTCGCGGCTTCGGGCCCAGGAGAACGCCCGGCTGGAGCGCGGCCTGCTGCCGACGCCGCTCCTGGACGGCTCACCGCTGCGGTTCGCCGCGCGCTACCGCCCGGGGCGTTCGCGGGCGCTGCTCGGCGGCGACTTCTACGACACGGTGCGCACGCCCGACGGCTCCGTGCACGTCATGATCGGCGATGTCTGCGGCCACGGCCCGGACGAGGCCGCGCTCGGCGTCGAGCTGCGCATCGCCTGGCGGACGCTGACCTTCGCGGGCCTGTGCGGCGACGAGCTGCTCTCCACACTGCAGAAGGTCCTGGAGCACGAGCGGGCCGACGACGAAATCTTCGCGACGCTCTGCACGGTCGACATCGCCCCGGACGGCCGCAGGGCCGGGCTCTGCCTGGCCGGTCACCCGTCCCCGCTGATCGCCCGCGACGGCCGCCTGGCCGAGCTGCTGCCGTACGAGAACAACGGTCCCGCGCTGGGGCTCCTGCCGAACGCCCGCTGGCCGCGCCGTCAGGTGGAGCTCGGCGCCAAGTGGAGCCTGATGCTCTACACGGACGGCCTGATCGAGGGCAGGATCGGCGAGGGCAACCAGCGTCTGGGCCAGGACGGCATGGTGGAGATGCTCCGCCGCCAGATCGCCGCGGGCCTGCGGGGCGACGAACTCCTCGAGGCCGCCGTCAACGAGGTGCGGGAGCTCAACGGCGGCGATCTGACCGACGATGTTGCCGTGCTGCTGCTCGACCGCGACCGGGACCGCTGAGCCCCTCTGACGGGGCCCGGCACCGCGCCGTACTTCTAGCGGCCGCCGTTGTACGGCCCGTACGGACCGTCGCTGCTTGAGCCGCCGCGGCGCCCGCCGCCACCCTTGCCGGTGATCTGCCGCAGCGCGGGCCGCACGTCCACCATGTAGACGATGGTCGCGATGAGCCCGATGATCGGCAGGAACGACAGGATGTTGAAGATCAGGTTCACGATGAAGGCGAGCCCGAGGATGATCAGCCAGAACGGCTTGGTCTTCTTGTCCGCCGCGCGATAGGCGTCCTCACGCCGAATGGCGGCGTCGACCAGCGCGAAGCCGCTGAAGACGATCAGCGCCAACGACAGCAGCCACATGAAGTTTGCGAACCCCTGCATCAGCACAACGTCCACCACCAGTCTCGGCTCTTGAAGCCACTACAAGCCATACAAGGCATCGAAGCTCTTGAGTACGCGGACACCGTACCCGCTACCGGGAGAACGGGCCGGGCACTCCGAGAGTGCCCGGCCCCTCCTCGTGACAACCGCCCTGCCGCGCGCCTACTTGGCGGGCGGCGTGGTCTTCTTCGCCGCGGGCTTGCGGGCCGGGGCCTTCTTGGGGGCGGGCTTCTTCGCCGTGTCGGCGGCGGCCTTCGGCTCGGAGGACTGCGACGTCCCCGAACCGGCGGAGGCCTGCTTCTCCTCGGCGTCCGGCTCGACGGCCACGGCAAGCTCGGTGATCTCCTCGGCGGCCTCGCCGCGCCAGACCTTCACGGCCTGCTCGCCGTGCTCGGCGACCTCTTCGTACTTCTCGCGCGCCTTCACCGCGTACTCGGCGGCCACGCCGACCGAGCTGAGGGCGAAGCCCTGGGCGCTCTCGCCCAGCTTCTTCAGGTCCGTGTCGAGCGTGCCGAGCAGCTCGGTGACCCTGGCCTGGAGCGTCTCCTGCGCCTCCTTGGCGCGGGCGACGGCCTTGTCCTGGACGGCCTTGGTGTCGGTGTTGCGCACGGCGTCGATACGGGCCGGCGCCTCGGCGATCAGCTGCTCGATGGCGCCCGGCACCTTCTTCGCCTGCTGGAACGCCAGGTCGGCGGTGCCGACGACGAAGTAGGCGGGGGTGGTGTCGGTGAGGGTGTTGCGCAGGTCGTCCTTGATGGCCATGGTGATGGTCCTCCCGGATTCGCGTTCAGCTTGAGGGATGGTCCTTGGAACCGGCATCACTGCCGTCGGCCGTGCGGGGGCCGTCAGCGGTGGCGTCCATGTCGTCCGCGACGTCCACGTACGAGGATTTGTCCGTGTACGCCGCGTCATCCGCGTACTCCGAGACCTCGAAGCCGTTCTCTTTTCTGAACGACTCGTAGATCTGCAACAGAACCTGCTTCTGCCGCTCGTTGATGGAGGGGTCGGCGAGGATGACGGCGCGCGTCTCCAGCTCGTCCCGCTCCTTCTCGTCGAGGATCCCGGCCCGGACATACAGCGTCTCGGCGGAGATCCGCAGCGCCTTGGCCACCTGTTGCAGCACTTCGGCGCTCGGCTTGCGCAGGCCGCGCTCGATCTGGCTCAGATACGGATTGGACACCCCGGCGGCGTCGGCGAGCTGCCTGAGCGAGAGCTGCGCGTTGCGCCGCTGCTCACGCAGATACTCACCGAGATTGCCGACGTTGAGTGATGCCATGCGTCGATACTGCACGCCCCTTGCTAACTATTGCAAGCGCCTGCTTGCAAAAGTGCGCTACGCCACTGAACACCCCGTCGAACACGCCGCGTTCGCGAGCGATCGGTAACCTGACCCGTGTGTCCGCGTCTCTCTCCGACCTCGTCCTGCTGCGCCGGGCCCGTGACCGCATGGACCGCGACTACGCGGAGCCCCTGGACGTCCCGGCCCTCGCCCGGGCCGCCCTCATGTCGTCGGGGCACTTCTCGCGCAGCTTCCGCGCCGCCTACGGAGAGACGCCGTACAGCTATCTCATGACCCGCAGGATCGAGCGTGCCAAGGCGCTGCTGCGGCGCGGCGACCTGTCGGTGACGGAGGTCTGCATGGAGGTGGGCTGTACGTCACTGGGGTCCTTCAGCTCGCGCTTCACCGAGCTGGTCGGCGAGAGCCCGAGCGCGTACCGGGCCCGCGACCACGGCGACAGCGCCGTCATCCCGGCCTGCATCGCCAAGATCCGCACCCGTCCGATCAGGAACGGAGAAGCGAAACCCCCGGCCGCTCCGTAGCGTGAAACGCATGGAAATCAACCTCGCACAGTGTTTCATCGCCGTCGACGACCACGACAAGGCGCTCGCCTTCTACCGCGACGCGCTCGGTCTCGAAGTACGCAATGACGTCGGCTTCGAGGGGATGCGCTGGGTGACCCTCGGCTCGCCGTCGCAGCCGGACGTCGAGATCGTCATCGAGCCGCCGCTCGCGGACCCGAACGCCTCCGACGCCGACCGGCAGGCCGTGGCCGAGCTGATGGCCAAGGGCCTGCTGCGCGGCGTCATCTTCCGGACCGATGACGTCGACGCCGCCTTCGAGCGGATCCGCGCCGCGGGCGGCGAGGTGCTCCAGGAGCCGATGGACCAGCCGTACGGCGTCCGCGACTGCGCCTTCCGTGACCCGGCGGGGAACATGCTGCGGTTCAACCAGCCTCGCAAGAAGTAGGGGCGCGGCTCCTACGGACGTGGTGCCTACGGGTGTGTCTCCCAGGAGCGCGGCTACACCACCCATGCCCCGTCACGCATGAGGAGCCTGCCGCGCAGCTCGTGCTCGCCGCGCCAGGCACGCACCGTTCGCGGTGTCACGCGCAGATACACGAAGGGGCCTTCCTCCTTGCGTGGGTCCCAGCCGAACTTGGCGGTGAACCCGTCCGCGGCGTCCTGCGGGACGTCGCGGGCCGGGAAGCACTCCGCCTCGCCGTGCACGAGCACCACGTCGGAGGTGTCAGGCAGCGCGAGGCGCACACGGGGCTCCTCGCGAGCGTTGCGTGCCGTCACGGAGGTCGCGCCGGTGCACATCCACAGCGCCTGCCCGTCCCACCTGAACCACAGGGGCACTTGGTGCGGGCCGTGCTCCGGATGAGCCGTCGACAGCCAAATGTCCCGTTCCCGGTCGAGGCGCTCCAGCGTCTCGCGCCTGCGCTCCGGGCCTTCACGTCGAGCGATCTCCGTGGTCTGCATGAACGCCGACCCTAGTCAGCGTCCTCGCAGGGCACATGAGGCGCTGGTCCTACGCCCGAGGACCGACACCGGCACCAGCACCGAACGCCCGCCGGTAGTCCCCCGGTGACACCCCCACCTGCTTGAGGAAGTGGTGACGGAGGTTGTTCGCCGTGCCGAGTCCGCTCAGTTCGGCGATCTTGTCGATCGGGGCGGCCGTCGATTCGAGCAGGCTCTGGGCACGGGCCAGGCGCTGGTTGAGCAGCCACTGGAGCGGGGTCGTGCCGGTGGCCGCCTGGAGACGGCGGTAGAGGGTGCGCGGGCTCATCGCCGCGCGGCGGGCCAGGTCGTCGACCGTCAGGGGCCGGTCAAGGCGGGCGCGCGCCCACTCGAGCACCGGGCCAAGGCCCTCGTCGTCCGTCGCCGGGACGGAGAGGTCAATGAACTGGGCCTGGCCGCCGGGGCGGTGGGCGGGCACGACCATGCGGCGGGCCAGCTGGTTGGCGACGTGCGCGCCCAGGTCGCGGCGGACCAGGTGCAGGCATAGGTCGAGACCGGCGCTCACGCCCGCGCTGGTCAGTACGTCGCCGTCGTCCACGTAGAGGACGGAGTCGTCGACCTCCACCTTCGGGTAGCGCGCCGCCAGTTGGGCCGTGTGCATCCAGTGCGCGGTGGCCCGGCGGCCGTCGAGCAGCCCCGCCTCGGCCAGCGCGAAGGCGCCGGTGCACAGGGAGACCATGCGGGCACCCGCGTCGTACGCGCGACGCAGCGTGCCTGCCAGGCCGTCCGGCAGCGGGCGGCCCTCCTCCACGCAGGCGTCCGGCACGGACGTGACGATGACCGTGTCCGCCCCGACGATGTCGTCCAGGCCGTGCGGCGTGCGCACCGTCAGGCCGGACTCGAAGCCGCCCGAGCCCTCGCCTTCGTACGCGCTGCACAGCCGGAAGTCGTACCAGTGGTCCGACAGGTCAGGCTGCGGCTTCCCGAACACCGTGCAGGGGATGCTCAGTTCGTACAGATCCCACGACGGGATCGCTATCTCCTCGGTCACGACCAACGCGACGGAACCAGCGCTCATGCGCCGAGCGTAAGCCGCGGCGGAAGCGTGGAGGGGCGAGCCAAGGCGTGGCAGGAATTTGGTGGGCGACGTCACCCCTGCCACTGTCCGGCGCCGCCGCCCGCTGCGAGCGTGGTCCGCATGAACTCAGAGACCGCAGAGAACAAGACCGACAAGACCACCAAGACCCCGGTCACCGTCATCGGCCTCGGCAACATGGGCTCCGCCCTCGCCGCCACCCTCCTGGAGAACGGCCACCCCACCACCGTCTGGAACCGTTCCGCAGCCAAGGCCAAGCCCCTCGTCGACCGGGGCGCCCGCCTGGCCGCCACCTCCGAAGAGGCAGTCGCCGCAAGCCCGTTGATCATCACCTGCGTGCTCGACCTCGACGCCTTGCACGCCGTCATGGATCCCATCGCCGGTTCCCTCGCCGGAAAGGACCTGGTCAACCTCACCTCCGGCTCACCGGAGCAAGCCGACGAGGCGGCGGCGTGGGCCGGTTCGCTGGGGCTCGGTCACCTCGACGGGGCGATCATGACCACGCCGCCGGGGGTCGGGAACCCGGAGATGATGTTCCTCTACAGCGGCTCCGCCCAGGTGTTCGAGGCGCACCGCCCCACCCTCGCCGCCCTGGGCGACCCGCTCTACCTGGGCCAGGAGCCGGGCCGTGCCGCGCTCTACGACGTCGCCCTGCTCGGCCTGATGTGGTCCACGTTCACCGGCTGGCTGCACGGCACAGCCCTGGTCGGCGCCGACGCGACCAAGGCCACCGACTTCACGCCCGTCGCCATCCGCTGGATGACGCACGCGGTGGCCGGCTTCCTGGACACCTACGCTCCCCAGGTGGACGCCGGGCGCTATCCGGGCGACGACGCCACCGTCGACGTACAGATCGCGACGATCGGACACCTCATCCACGCGGCGGCCGATCGCGGCGTCGACAACGCGCTGCCGGAACTCCTGAAGGCCACCATGGAGCGGGCTAGCGCCGCCGGGCACGGCTCCGACAGCTACGCGAGCGTGATCGAGGTCCTCCGAGGGGAACGGCGGGACACGCTTCGAGTGTGACCATTCGGCAACAACGGCGAAGAGAACCATGAACCCGGGCGCATGATGAAGCGTCTTCACGTGATGAAGCATCGTCACGTCCTTGGTGTCATGGGTTTTGGGGGGCCGTATGAACAAGCCGCTGCGCCACATAGCCGTCTTCTGCGGTGTGCTCACGCTCGCCCTGCTGCTGCGCGCGACCTGGGTCCAGTTCGCCGAGGGCGAGACGCTTGCGAAGCACGAGAAGAACCGGCGCGTCCAGATCGAGGCCTTCTCGCACCCCCGCGGCGACATCATCGTCGGCGGCAAGCCGATCACCGGCTCGAAGGAAGTCAGCGGCACCGACTTCAAGTACCAGCGGACCTTCAAGGAAGGCCCCATGTACGCGCCGGTCACCGGTTACTTCTCGCAGGCCCAGGGCGCGACCTTCCTGGAGGGCGTCGAGAACGACGTGCTCAGCGGCGACGACGACCGCCTCTTCATCCGCCGCACCCTGGACATGCTGACCGGCGAGAAGCGCCAGGGCGGCGACGTCATCACGACCATCGACCCCAAGGCCCAAAAGGCCGCCTATCAGGGCCTGGTGGACCTCGACGCCCGGGGCGCGGTCGTCGCGCTCGACCCGCGCTCCGGGAAGGTCCTCGCGATGGCGAGCACCCCCTCGTACGACCCCTCCGTATTCGCCGGGATCTCGGCGAAGGAGGGCAAGGAGTTCACGCGGCTCGGCAAGAACAAGGACAAGCCGCTCTCCAACCGGGCGCTCCGCGAGATCTATCCGCCCGGATCCACCTTCAAGATCCTCACCGCGGCGGCCGCCCTGGAGCACGGCGTGGTCGACGACATCGACAAGCCGACCGGCGCCAAGGCCCCCTACAAGCTGCCGCTCAGCTCCACCACGATCGGCAACGACGTGGCGGGCGCTCCCTGCGACAAGGCCTCGCTGAAGGTCGGCATGCAGTGGTCCTGCAACAACGTCTTCCTCGACACCGCGCTGAAGGTCGGCGACGACGACATGCGCGAGACGGCGGAGAAGTTCGGCTTCAACGAGCAACAGTTCATCCCCGTCCGCTCGTCCGCGAGCAGCTACCCCGACGACCTCGACAAGCCGCAGACCGCGCTGACCGGCATGGGCCAGGGCAGCCTGACCAGTACGCCGCTGCAGATGGCGATGGTCGCGGCGGGCCTCGCCAACGACGGCAAGCTGATGAAGCCGTACATGGTCGAGGAGCTGCGCGGCCCTGACCTCTCGACGATCGAGAAGGGCAGCCCGCAGGTCCTGAACCAGGCCGTCTCCGAGGACACCGCGGGCAAGGTGCAGGAGATGATGGAGCACACCGTCGAGAAGGGCACGGCGAACAAGGCGCGGATCGACGGTGTCACGGTCGGCGGCAAGACCGGCACCGCCCAGCACGGCTCGAACGTCAACGACGAGCGTCCGTACGCCTGGTTCGTCTCCTACGCCAAGCAGGACGACGGCTCGTCACCGGTCGCGGTCGCCGTGTTCGTCGACCCGAAGGACATGAACATCCCCCGCTCGGAGATCGCCGGCGGAAAGCTGGGGGCGCCGATCGCGAAGGCGGTCATGGAAGCGGTCCTCAACGACTGAGAGCGCGTCGGTGCTCGGCAGTTCAGCCCTCCAGGAGCTGCCCCGCGAGCCGCTCGATGCGGGCATGCCAGGCGGCGAGCGCCTCGTCCGTGGCCGCCGGGCTGTCGAAGGGCCCGGTCTGGGTGAGGACGAGCCGGGTGCCGTAGCCCGTCCCCTCGCCGAACTCCCAGCGCACCTCGCCCTTGGGATGCACGGCGTACGTGAGCGACGCCGGGGCCCGCAGCGCGGTGACCGGCCCCGCGGAGACGCCGTCCGCCAGGAACCCGTCGGGTGCCGTGTCGCCCTCCAACGGGATCTCGTCCGCGCAGAGTTCGGCCCACACCGCGTCCGCGGACCGCACCAGCTGACGCTCGAAGCGGATGCCGTCGTCGGTCACCTGCCCGTGGCCCAGGTCGAACTGCTCCAGATACGCCTCGTGCAGCTCGCCCGCGTCCCGGCTCACCTCGGCCTCCCCGCCGTCGAGGAACTGCCCGAGCGCCGAGATGCACAGCTGCCAGCCCGCGGCGAAGCTCGGGGCGCCGAAGCGGTCGCCGAAGGTGTGGACGAGGGTGAGGAGCGAGCCCCGGCCGTCGGGGCCGTCCGGGGTGATCTCCCAGCGCAGGTGGTCGTCGCCCCAGCTGAAGGCGAAGAGGCGGGGCTCGTCGGCGTCGGTGACCTCGCCGGTCATGCCGGGGCCCTCGTCGCCGGGGAAGTGAAAGCCCATCGCACCGCCGGGCCGCAGCTCAAGGGTCACCTCGGAGGGGAACCACTGGGCGAGGTGCTCGGGCCGCGTGATGGCGGCCCAGACCTTGGCGGGCGGGTGCGCGAGGCGGCGCTCCATGCGCAGGGCGTTCCGGCCGCCGGCGGGGCTGAGGGTGTCGGAGTGCGGATTCATGAGGAGTCACCGTCCATGGTCATCAGGACTCACCGTCCATGACGTCGAGGTGCCGTTCGAGGGCGTCGAGCCTGCCCGTCCAGAGGTGCCGATAGTGCGCAAGCCACGCGTCGAGCTCGGCGAGGGGCTCGGGCCGCAGCTCGTACCAGCGGCGCTGCGCGTCCTGCCGCACCCGCACGAGACCCGCGTCGCGCAGGACCCGCAGATGCTTGGACGTGCCGGGCTGGCTCAGCCCCAGCCGCTCGGTGATCTCACCGACCAGATGGGGACGCTCGAGCAGCAGATCGAGGATCTTCCTGCGGCTCGGCTCGGCAAGAACGTCGAACGGTATGGGCATACCCCGAACATACCCACCCGGCTATATAACCGCAACGGCATGCTGCATTCGCTCACCCCTCCCAGGGCAACGGCCTGCTGTGCAGTACGTCGAGCCGGGACACCGCCCTGGTCAGGACGACGTAGAGGCGGCTCGGCCCGCGGCACTCCGCCTCCGCGATGGCGGCGGGCTCGACGGCCACGACGTGGTCGTACTCAAGCCCCTTCGCCACGGACGCGGGCAGCACCGTCACACGCGCGCCCAGGTCGTCAGGCCCCGCGCTGTCGATGCCTGCCCCGGCGAGGGCCTCGCGCAGACGGGCGGTCTCGGCATCGACGGCGATGACGCCGACCGAGCCCTCGCGGGACAGCGCGGCGCGCACAGCGTCGACGGCGGCGGCAACCACATCCCGCACCTCCAGGACCCTCAACTCCCCGTCCGTACGCAGCGATCGAGCGGGCGGTACGTCGACGTCGAGCGAGGCGAGGACGCGATTGGCGAGCCCCACGACCGCCTTCGGGACGCGGAACCCGATGGTGAGAGGGGTGACGGAGGCATCCGGCTTCCCGAGGTGGGCGAGGAGTTCGGGCCAGCCGCGGGCGGCCCACGGGGTGGTGCCCTGGGCGAGGTCGCCGAGCACGGTGAGCGAGCCGAAGTCCGCCCGGCGGGCGATCACGCGGGCCTCCATCGGCGATAGATCCTGGGCCTCGTCGACAACGATGTGGCCGTATCCGTCGGGCCGTTCGAGCAGCCCGGCGATCTCGTCGAGCAGGACGAGATCGGCGGCGGACCACTTCGCCGACTTGTACGAGCGAGGAGGCTTGGCCCAGCGGATGGCCCACTGCTCGTCGGCGTCGAGAATGCCCTCGGCCGCCGCGGCGAGCGCCTCCCGGTCCGCGAGCAGATCCGCGAGCACCTCCTCCGGCTTGACCTTGGGCCAGGCCTCGTCGACGAAGGCGGATACGGAGCGGGCACGCGAGATCTTCTGCAGCCAGGTGTTGTTCACGGTGCCCGCACGGCGCTCGGCCTGCTCCTGGATGTGCCGGACGGCGCGGGTGCGCACGCGCTCGCGGCCGATGGCGTACGGGGGCTCCTCGGCACGCACGTCCGCGATGATCCGCTCCAGGTCGCCCAGCGCGACCCGCCAGGTGTACGAACCGTCGGGCACCGCGATGGAGTTGGTGGGCGGCGCGACGCGCGAGTAGAGCGCGCGGCGCAGGACGGCCGCCATCCGAGCGTCGTGCTTGACACCCGCCGCGGCCTCGTCGTCCCGGGCCCGCACGGGAGCGGCGGGCCTGGCGATCTCGTCCGCGACGGTGGACTGCCGCACGCCGGTCTCGCCGAGAGAGGGGAGCACCTCGGCGATGTAGCGGAGGAAGGTGCGGTTGGGCCCGAGGATGAGGAGCCCGGCCCGCTGCACGCGCTGGGGGTGCGTGTAGAGGAGATAGGCGGCACGGTGCAGGCCGACCGCGGTCTTGCCGGTGCCGGGGGCACCCTGAACACACACAGAGGCGGTCAGCTCACCGCGGACGAGGTCGTCCTGCTCGGGCTGGATGGTGGCGGCGATGTCACGCATCGGCCCGACGCGGGGACGCTCGATCTCTCCGGCGAGGATGCGGCTCGGCGGGGGTGTGGACGTACCGTCTGCCAGCGGCTCGTCCTCCAGCCCGGTGAGATCGCCGGAGTCCCCCTTGCTGCCGGGCGCCCAGCCGAAGCGGCGGCGGACGGCGACGCCTTGCGGATCACGGGCTCCGGCCTGGTAGAAGGCACGGGACACAGGGGCACGCCAGTCGACGACAAGAGGCGGCGCCGAGGGATGTTCGGTGATGCGCAGACGGCCAACATGGTAGCTCTGCCCGCAGTGATCACCGGCTTCGACAGCTTCAGGCCCGTCGGCAGCGAAGTCGAGACGACCGAAAAAGAGGGGCGCATCGGGCAGTTCACGCATCGCTTTGGCATGGCTGCGGAACTGATAGCCGAGGACTTCGGCGTCGGCGCCGGAGGCGGAGACGTCCGCTCCATTGACGACTTGCTCCTCGGCGCCGTCGACCATGCCGGTGAGGGCGGTGCGGCAGCTGTCGTGGTAGCGGCGTTCTTCAGTCAGGGCTTCATCGAGAGGCGTCATACGACTCAGAATAATGTAACCGAGTTAACTTTGTTCCCGAGTATCACTCCTGCGGTAGACTCCAGCCATGACGGACGAAGAAGTGGTCACCGAAACCGGCGGCCCCGGCCTGCGCGAACGCAAGCGGCAGCGGATGTACGAGGCGGTCTCCGAGACGGCGATCACGCTCTTCCTGGAGAAGGGCTTCGAAAAGGTGCCGGTGGCGGAAGTGGCTGCAGCCGCCGACATCTCCAAGCCAACTCTCTTCCGGTACTTCCCGACCAAGGAGGACCTCGTACTCCACCGCTTCGCGGACCACGTGGACGAGGCATCCCGAGTCGTCGCCACACGCCCCACGAAGCGCTCCCCCCTGGACGCCCTGCAACGCCACTTCCTCGACGGCCTGGAGCGCCAGGACCCGGTGACCGGCCTGTGCGACAACGTCCACGTACTCGCCTTCCACCGACTGCTGTACGGGACGCCGTCGCTGGTGGCACGGCTGTACGCCTACCAGGAGCGGTCAGAGGCGGCGCTGGGCAAGGCACTGAGCGAGGCATCGGGCGGGGACGCACTCGCCGCCCGACTGGCCGCCGGCCAGATCATCGCCGTACAACGCATCCTCGCCCTGGAGAACTGGCGCCGGATCGACGCGGGTGAGACCGCGGAAGCGGTGCGGCCGGACGCGACGACGGCAGCGAACCGGGCGTTCGGCCAGCTCCGTTCGGGATTGACGCCATACGCGTGAGGCACCCCGTCCACGAGAGGGCCTGACCCACGCGCCCGCAGTCGGCGGCGAGACGCGAGGGGACGTGCCGGTATGTCCGCACGGAGCACGGTTCGCCGGACTCCCCCACCGAAGCAGCCGGACGCTCGGACCGAGATAGCGAGTACGGACATACCGGCGCGGCCCCGTCGCCACCCGAGGAGCAACTCCGCGCCCGCAACCCCCACTCCACAGCTACAGGCGCCGCAGGCCTTTCGCCCCCCCGACGAGCCACAGACCACAAACCACAATCCGCGAACCGTGCCCTACCGCTCCCCCACCAACACCGCCACCCCATCAAGCACCCGCCCGATCCCGAACTCGAACTCCGTGTCCTCCGCGTCCGCGACATCGAGCACTCCCGCAGCAAGAGTCCGCCGCAGCGCCGGAAACCGCCCGGGCTCGGTCGAGGTGAGCGCGTCGATGGTGCGCGCGTACCGCCGCATCACCTCGTCGGGCTCCTGGCCCCCCGCCCGCATGGCCGCATCCAGGTCAGCCATGAGCACGACCTCGTTCCGCACGAACCCGCCCACCAGCATCAGCACGGAAAGCTTCCGGCCCTCCTCCAGACCGCTGTCGTCCAGCGCCGCGAGGCCCTGCTCCATCCACTCCAGGTAGTGGGGCGACGCGGGCGGTGAGGTGATGGGCATGCGCACGAGCCACAGATTGCGCCGGAAGACCTCGCGCTGAGCCCGCGCCCACCACTCCAGGCGCGCCCGCCACCCCGTGACGTCGGCGGGCATCTCGGGCGGAGTCCCGGTAGCCGCGTCCTGCATCAGGACGTACAGCTCATCCCTGGCGGAGACGTACCGGTAGAGGGACATCGGCGAGACGCCGAGCGCCTTGGCGACCCGCCCCATGGTGACCGCGCCGATCCCCTCCGAGGCCGCGATGGCGACGCCCGCGTCAACGATGCGATCGAGGCTCAGGCCGGGCTTGGGCCCCTTGGACGGGCGCTCGCGCAGCCCCCAGGCGGTCTCGAGGCTCACGGACAGCCCCGTACCCCCTTCGCCCCGCGCGGTTCCCTCGCCCCGCGCACCTTCACCATCTGCCGCCATGGTCCGCCGCCGCCTCCTGCTCCTGAGCTGCCGTGCTTGACGCACATAGTAGTTCTGCGTAACCCTTACTCGGTAGTGCGTAGCCCATACGCAATAGACAAAACACCACCCACGCACCCACCCCGGGGACACAGATGCCACCCAAGCCACCCACACCCACGCCCACACCCACACCCACACCCACCACAAGGCCTCCGGCCATCGAGGCGACAGCCCTCACCAAGACGTACGGAAAGAAGCACGCCTCCGCTTCAGGAACCGACAGCCGCGCCGTACCCGTCCTGCGCGGCATCGACCTACACGTCCCGCCCGGCACGGTCTTCGCCCTCCTAGGCCCGAACGGCGCCGGCAAGACGACGGCCGTCCGCATCCTCAGCACGCTCACCACGCCCGACTCGGGCACGGCACGGGTGGCGGGCCACGACATCCGTACGGGGCGCCGCGAGGTCCGCCGCGCGATCAGCCTCACCGGCCAGTTCGCGGCGGTCGACGAGACGCAGACCGGCGCGGAGAACCTCCGCATGATGGCGAGGCTCGCGGGCCTGCCCCGCCCGGCGGCCCGCGCCCGGGCAGCCGAACTCCTGGCCCGCTTCGGCCTCACGGAAGCGGGCGACCGCCTGGTCCGCACGTACTCAGGAGGCATGCGCCGCCGCGTCGACCTGGCGGCGGGCCTGGTGGGCGACCCCGAGGTCATCTTCCTGGACGAGCCGACGACGGGCCTGGACCCGCGAAGCCGCCAGGAGATGTGGGAGGTGGTACGCGACCTGACGGCACAAGGCACAACGGTCTTCCTGACCACTCAGTACCTGGAGGAGGCGGACCAACTGGCGGACCACATAGCGGTATTGCACGAAGGGGTCATCGCGGCGCAGGGCTCGCCATCGACCCTCAAGTCCCTGCTGTCGGGCCACCGCCTGGACACGACGGTCATCACCAAGGAGGCCTACCTCCGCCTCTCCCCGAGGGCCACGCACCACTCCCCCGAGACCCTGACGCTCGGCTTCCCGACGGACGGCAAGGCAAGCAACGTACGAAACCTGCTGGACGAACTGGACCCGACCCACACGGAGTTGGAGACCTTCACAGTCCGCACAGCGAGCCTGGACGACGTCTTCCTGGCCCTCACGAGCCCGTCAAAGGGGCTGACCCATGCCTGAGGCCCTGATCATGACCGGCCGAGCGATCCGCATCAGCCGCCGCAACGTGGACGCCCTGATCACCTCCATGGCGCTCCCGGTGATGCTGCTCCTGATCTTCGTCTACTTCTTCGGCGGCGCGATCAAGACGGACACGCAGTCGTACGTCACGTACGTGGTCCCCGGAGTCCTGCTCCTCTGCGCCGGCTTCGGCTCGTCGAACACGGCGATAGCGGTGACGGAGGACCTGAAGGGCGGCATCATCGACCGCTTCCGCTCCCTGGACATCGGCGGAACGCAGATCCTGGCGGGCCACGTCTTCGCCTCGGTGGCCCGCAACCTCATCGCCACGACCCTGGTCCTGGCCCTCGCCTTCGCGATCGGCTTCCGCCCGTCGGCGACTCCCGCGGGCTGGCTGGCCGCAACAGCCATCCTCCTGGCCTTCATCCTGGCCCTGTCCTGGCTTTCGGCAACGGTGGGCCTCCTGGCCAAGTCCCCGGAAGCGGCAGGCGGCTTCACCTTCTTCGTGAGCTTCCTCCCCTACCCGAGCAGCGCCTTCGTCCCCACGAACACCATGCCGGGCTGGCTCCAGGGCTTCGCCGACAACCAACCGGTGACGCAGGTGATCGAATCCCTGAGAGGCCTACTCCTCAACCAGCCGGTAGGCGCGACCCCTTGGATAGCCCTGGCCTGGTGCGCGGGAATCCTGGCCGCTTCGGTGGCGGCGTCGGGCACGCTGTTCAGGAGGCGGACGGCGTGAGGGGACGCGCTACGCCCCAGAGCGTCTCGAAGAGCTCCTTGCGCTGCGTGCACTTCTCCCTGGCGGCGGGCCCCGCGTCGATGTGCCAGCGCGTCAAAGACGTGTGGTAGCCCATGAGATCGAGCACCTGTCGGTCCGGTGGCTCGTTCGCGGGACGCTTCTCCACTTTGTCGTAGATCCCGTCGAAAAGCTGCTCGTCATTGATCAGGCAGAACTTAAGAAAAGGGGAGATGTGCAGGACGCGGAACTGCGGGTCGAGTTCCGCTACGTTTTCCAGCCTTCTGGCAAGGGCCGTCATGTTGCGTTCGTACTCGCGCACCTTTGCGAGCAACTCCGCCCGGAACCCCTCGTCGTCCTCCGCCTTCCCCTCTCCGTTGAGCATGCCGGGTATCTCCATCGGCTTGGTGAAGTCCGGCACAAGAATGCGCATCCTCACACGCGGCCGTACACCGCCGTGGAGGTCCTCCAGACTCCTGCTGATCTGGTAGACCACGGTCTCGCCCGTGAATCCGATGGCATCTATGCGAGCTTCGCCCAGCCGCAGCGCTCTGTCGAAATGCTGGCGGAGGTCACGTGTAAGGACCGTCTCTCTGACGGCGGGAAGCATCGCGGCGTTCAGCCTCTGGACCTCGCTGTACAACACGTAGCCCACCAGGCTCAGAACAGCACCACCGAGATACGCCTTGCCCTCCAGTGCGTCACCGACCGGTTGCACGAACTGGGCAACCAGTCCAAGGCCGAAGATGGACAGGAGCAGCACCCTGGTCACGATGCTCTCCGACTGCGTCCACCCTTCCACGGCGCGCTCACGAACAGAACGACTCCGTGCCACCAAGTCCCCCTCGCGTCCCAGGTGTTGATCCGGAGGGGCTCATGGTGCCCGGTTCGTGGCCGGTCAGGAAGGGCCCGTCTCCACCAGGTCGATCAGAGGCTGAAGCGTGGTGATGACCACCTCGGCTCCAGCGGCACGCAGAGGCACTGCCTTGCGCTCGTCGCGTGCGTAGCCGACGAAGCGGACCCCTGCCTTCTCGGCGGCCTCCAGGTCAGTCACTGTGTCACCGATCATCAGCGCATCGTCGGCCCCGGAACCCAGGGCCTCCAGGGCTCGGCTCAGCGAGTCCGGGTCCGGTTTCAGAAGGCTGGGCTGGTCCGTCCGCCCGTAGACGTGCGGCCCGAACGCATCCAGCAGCCTCTCCCTCGCGAGATAGGCGGCAACGGCCTTCGGTGAATTGTTCGTCACCACGGCGATCCGGCACCCCCTCGCCTTCAGAGCGAGGATGAGCGCGGCTGCCCCAGGGGTGGGCAGGGCCGTACTCGCCGCCGCCACCTCACCTTCCGTGAGGAGGACTTCGAGCGCGGCGACCAGGCTCTGCCCGAGAGGGTCTTGATCCATGGCCCGCAGTACGTCGTGCGGGTCGATGGTCTTCCTCACCTCATCCGTGAGCCGGTCCCCCAAACCGTGCTCGGAAACCAGGTCCCTGAGGTTCTGGGCGACACTCTCCGAGGATCCGTGCGGGAACAGACGACAGACGGGGCCGTCGAAGTCGAAGAGCACACAACGGTCGGCCGTACGTGTGAGCCAGTCGGCGAGTGCTGTGAACTCATCGGTTCCGATGGGCTCGCGCACCTGATCGTCTTCCACAGTGCCCCTTCCGTCGGTGGAGTCGGTGGCATGCCAGTCCCGCAGCGCTCGCGCCACCTGCCGCTCGTCCGGTACGTCTGCCAGCTTCAAGGGCTCAGTAGCACGCCGCAAGGCCCTGCAGACCTTCAGGGCGGCGGCATTGAAGTCGTTCTCGTCAGAATCCGCGGGCAAGTCCAAAGCTGCTCTCATGACGTCCGGGAACACCGACTGGGCGTACTCGAAGTCCAGATAGAGGCCAAGGTCGGCGTCAAGGCACGCCGTCATATCCTCGCGGCCCGCGCGCACCATGGCCTCGGACCACAGTCTCGTCATCCGCTTCTGCTCGTCCTTGTCGTAGCCCATTCGCACGAGATGGGTGGCAAGGTCGTGGAGAGGATCGCCGTATATAGCCAATTCCCAGTCGATGACGATGACTTCACCTCTGTCGATGACGACATTGGCCCGGTGGACGTCGGTGTGCAGCAAGCAGAAAGGGCGTGACGTGAGAGCAGGGCGATCGGGATCGCTCTTGAACTTCGTCACGGCGTCGGACCGGACACCCACGGCCTCGAAGAGCATCTCAAATCGTCCCCGGTTGGGGCGGTGCACCTGCTCCTCGGTGAAATCGATGAGCCAGTCGAGGAAGCTCTGGCTCTCACCGGACTTGGGCCAGCCCTCAGGCCGTGGCGGCAGCTCCTCCTCCGGGATCCCTGCCGTCCGGGCGAAGAACTCTGCGAAAGACCGCATGAGATCGTCATCGACAGGCCCATCGGGGTTCACCTCGGACAAAGCCTGCCCCGCGCGGTAGGCGTGCATCGACCAGTCCCCGAAGTCCGCTACACACCGCGGTACTTCACGGAGGTAGCGGGTCACCACCGAAAGCAGCTGCGCCTCGCTGCGCCAGATTCGTGGCACCACCTCCACCCCGGCGAGCGGTGTCCGGCACTTGACCTGCGTCCGGAAAGGCATCAACAGGAGGAGGGCCAGCGTCCAGCCGAGCGGGACGACGTAATTGACATTGTGATGCCCGTTCGTAACTCGACCATCAGGACGATCCCGATAGGAGTCGGCGAGACGGCGAACCAGTGCCTGATGGGCTCTGCGAGGCAGAGGTGACGACATCCGGAGAGGTTATCGCCTACAGCACCTCTCCCTTACCACACGCCACATTCTGGACCCTGCCGAAACAGTATGGATATCCCTCGGTCGGGACGTATCAGCTTTGTCCCCGCAGCACCCTGAGCAACGGCTCCAGCGAGCTCACCACATACTCCGCCCCCGACTCCTTCAGAAGCTTCGCATTTCTCTCGTTATGCGCGTAGCCCAAGAAGGCCACTCCGGCCTGCTCGGCCGCTTCGCAGTCCGTGGGGGCATCGCCGATCATCAGCGCGGTGGAGGGTTCCGCACCCATCGCGTTGAGGGCGCGGTTCAGGCAGTGCGGGTGGGGCTTGAGGAGGTGCAGGTCCTTGGTTCGGCCGTAGATGTGTGGGGTGAAGCAGTGGTCGATGCCGCGGGTTTCCAGGTAGTTGGTGACCGCCAGTGGCGAGTTGTTCGTGGTGACGGCCAGCCGAGCGCCCATGGCGTGCCACGTCATGATCAGAGGGTCCGCGAACTGGGTGGGCCACGCAGTGGTCACCGCCGTGAGCTCCTGCTGGGTGAGCCGTTCCTCCAGCTCGGTCATCAGATCGCTGCCCCGACGCCTGCGGTCGACCGCGCGCAGGACGGCATGAGGGTCAGGCCGTGCCCGCTCCTCCTTGGTCAGCAGGCCGTGCAGCCCCCGCTCCTCCAGCCAGCGGACCTGCTCACTCGCGATCCACTCGGCCGAGTGGCCGGCGAACAGCCGGCAGATGGGGCCGTCGAAGTCGAAGAGTACGAAGCGGGCCCGTTCGATCAGTTCCCGCAGCTTCTCGGTCTCTTCTGCCATCCGCTCAGTCTGCGTCGTATCAGGAGTCACTAAGAGAGTGTCAGCTCCGTCGCGATGGTTGCCCAGAGCGCGTCGAACCATTTCTGGGACTCTTCCACGAACGCGCCGTCCCGGGGGGCCCCGCTCTTCTCGAAGGAGAACAGGGGCGACTTCAGCCCGGTTACGTCGAACGCCTCCATCTCCGCGCTGCCGAAGTCCAGCGTGCCCCGCTCGACCGTGTAGTAGGCGAGGAGCGCCTCCCTCTGGTTCAGGAGATACAGCTTCACCGGCGGCGTGAACGGCAGCGCTCGGAACGACACGTCCACGTCGATTCCGTGCGAGGACCCCAGCGCGCGGAGGTTATGGCGCAGTACCTGTCCCTGGGTGTTGCGCAGCGCGAGCCAGCGCTCGTGGACCCTGCCGTCCACGTCGCGCTCCCCGTTGACCGGCCTGGGAAAGGCCAGATTGATGTCGCTGCTGGGCAGCAGGATGCGGACGTCGATCGACTCGGGGCGGATGCGTCCCTCGTGGATGCGGCGCAGCGGATCACCGAGCGCCAGTATCAGCGTCTCCGCCGTGTACGACACCACATCTATCCGCACCTGCGGCTCCGAGAACGCATCGGCCAGCCTTGGTGCCAGGCCCACCATCGAGGCTTGGGGCCCCACGCCCGCCGACGCCGGTCCCGGTGGCTCCGCCGCGATCCGTGGCGGGCTGGCCTTGCTCACGTTGTCGAGCAGTCCGTCGCCCTGCAGCGTCTTCAGCGCCTGCCGCACCGTCCCCCGTTCCACGCCGAACTCCTCCGCGAGCACCGCTTGCGTGGGGAGGCGGTCGCCCGGTTTGAGGTCGCCGGAGCGGATGCGGTCGCGGAGGGTGTCGGCGATGTCCTGGGGGGTGAGTTTTCTGCTGCCGTTCACTGCAACGTTCTCCTGGGTCACGACCACGCTCCACAACCCCGCGCCGCTGCAAGGTAGTTGCCCGATATTTGGTTGCCAACTCGCCCGAGACGGCAGAAAGGGGAAACCATCATGGCCACCCTCGCCCTCCTAGCAGCAGCGTTCGCCGTCACCCCCCCCTCGAGCAGTTCGACCAGCCGCAGTACGGGGCCCGTGGGCATAGTCGCGGACTGCTGCTCCTGACCGTCGGAATCAAGGCTTGCGGCAGCAAGCATCACTCGGCGAGCAGTTCCCAGCAGGAGTTGAACCAGGACTCCATCGAGCGGACGAACAGCGACCCCTGCGACTCCGGCCCGGGAGCCTCATCCTTCACGTAGTGGATCAGATCGGAACCGAGGCCGGGAACATCCACGGCTTCGACCTCGTCGCCGTCGTCCATGAGGATGTGGCGCTCCACGACCTCGTACGGGCCGAAGAGCGCCACGACGCCGTTCAGGAGGTAGAGCTTGAACGTCGGTGTCAGTGGAACCCGGCGCAGCTCCACCGTCACGGAAGGCACCAGGCCCTCGGTCTGCAGTTCTCTCAGCACGCGGCGCAGCGACTGTGTGTGCGCCCGGGTGATGGAGCGCTGGCGATCCAGCGGCCGGGGGTCCTCCGGGTCGTTCTTCGCCCGCGGGTAGGGCAGCGGGATCGAATCGGACGGAAGCAGCATCCGGACGGCGATCCGCTCCGGGTGGATCTCCCCGGACTGGATGCGCGCCGCCTGCAGCCGAATATGGGCGTCGAGCGATTCCGAGGTCAGCATGGCGACGTCGAGCGTGACCTCGCGGTGCTCGAAGGTCTGGTCGATGAGCTTCCCGAGGTGGACCCGTTCCGCCGCGGGGCCCGCCGAGTGCACCCTCGGCACCTTGACGACGTGTGCGCCGCTGCCTTGCCTGGTCTGGATCCAGCCCTCGCGGGTGAGGACACGCAGCACCCGCTGGATGGTGTCACGCGAAACGCCGAACTCCTCGGCGAGACCGCGCTGGGGGGCCAGGCGGGTCCCGACGCCGTACGTGCCGTTGGACAGCCGCTCGCGCAGCTGATCGAGGACGCGCTGGAACTCCTTGGCGCCCGCACCCAGCCGCTCGCCACTCACACAGCGACCGTACCGCCGCGGCCGACAAGCAGACCAGTTTCAGTCAACTATGGTGCGGAGTGGTGGGGCTCTTGTGTCTCGTGCTGCTGGGCGCTGGCTTCGCGCAACACCAACTGGATGTCCCTGGGCGCGGTCGGCTTCCTGCTTCTGATGGTGCAGGCCTATTCAGCGGCGGCTGTCGGTCGGGCTGCGCAGGATCTTGAGCACGGGTGCGAGCGAGCTCACGATGTACTCGCGCTTGACCCCGGCGTTCCGCAGCAGCTCCTCCTTGCGAGCGTTGCGTGCGTAGCCGAGGAAGCTCACTCCGGCCCGCATCGCGGCCTCGTAGTCCGTCGGGGCGTCGCCGATGCTCAGCGCGGCGGCAGGGGCGGCGCCCATGGCCCCCAGGGCGCGGTTGACGCAGTACGGGTCGGGCTTGAGCAGGTCGAGGTTCTGGGTCCGGCCGTAGATGTGCGGGGCGAAGCAGTGCACGAGGTTGCGCGACTCCAGGTACTTCGTCACCGCACGTGCGGAGTTGTTGGTGGTGACGGCGAGCCGGGCGTCGACGCTGACCCAGGTCTGGATCACCGGATCGGCGTACGGCGTGGGATACGCGGTGGCCGTCGCCTTCAGTTCCTCCTGGGTGAGCTGCTCCTCGATCTCGGTGATCAGATCGCTTCCGGGATGCCTGGCGGCGACGGCACGCATGACGACCTGGGGGTCCGCCTGCTCCAGCACCTCTTCCGGCGGCAGCCCGCGCAGACCGCGCTCCTCGAACCCGCGCACCATGCCCGCGGCGATCCGCTCCGCCGAATGCCTGGCGAACAGCCGGCAGATGGGGCCGTCGAAGTCGAAGAGTACGAAGCGGGCCCGTACGATCAGTTCTCGCAGATTCTCGGTGTCCTCTGCCATTGACTCAGCCTGCCTCATAACAGCAGTCCCTAAGAGAGGGTCAGCTCCGTCGCGATCGTTGCCCAGAGCGCGTCGAACCATTTCTGGGACTCTTCGACGAACGCGGCGTCTCGGGGGGCCGCGTTCTTCTCGAAGGAAAAGAGGGGTGACTTCAGCCCGGAGACGTCGAACGCTTCCATCTCTGTGCTGCCGATATCCAGCGTGCTGCGCTCGACCGTGTAGTAGGCGAGGAGCGCCTCCCTCTGGTTCAGGAGGTACAGCTTTACCGGCGGCGTGAACGGCAGCGCTCGGAACGACACGTCCACGTCGATTCCGTGCGACACCCGCAGCGCACGCAGGTTATGGCGCAGTACCTGCCCCTGAGCGTTGCGCTGCGTCAGCCATCGCTGGTGCACGCGGCCCTCGTCGTCCTGCCCCTCGGTCGGCCGGGGGAAGGCGAGCCTGATGTCGCTGCTGGGCAGCAGGATGCGTACGTTGATGGAGTCGGGGCGGATACGGTCTTCGTGGATGAGACGCACCGGCTCCCCCAGCGCGATCATCAGCGTCTCCGCCGTGTACGACACCACATCTATCCGCACCTGCGGCTCCGAGAACGCCTCCGCGAGCCGTGGCGCGAGGCCGACCATCGAGGCCTGCGGTTCCACCCCCGCCGACGTCGCCCCCGGCGGATCCGCCGCGATCCGTGGCGGGCTCCCCTTGCTCACGTTGGCCAGTAGTCCGTCGCCCTGCAGTGTCTTCAGCGCCTGCCGCACCGTCCCCCGTTCCACGCCGAACTCCTCCGCGAGCACCGCTTGCGTGGGGAGGCGGTCGCCCGGTTTGAGGTCGCCGGAGCGGATGCGGTCGCGGAGGGTGTCGGCGATGTCCTGGGGGGTGAGTTTTCTGCTGCCGTTCACTGCAACGTTCTCCTGGGTCACGACCAGACGATACAACTCAGCACCATCTCAGGGCAGTTGTCTTGAAGTTGTTTATGACATAGGACCAAGTGGGGACAACTCAAGTGAAGTTGGTTGCCAACTCACCCGAGATGGCAGAAGGGGGAACCACCATGGCCGTCCTCGCCCTCCTCGCAGCCGTGTCCGCCATCACCCTCGAACAGTTCGTGCAGTGGCAGTACGGGGCCACCGGCCTCATCGGACTTCTGCTGCTGACCGTCGGGATCAAGGCGAAGAGCCCCACCTGCAGCTCCATCGGCGCCGTCGTTCTCGCACTGATGATGACCGGGCCCGCGGGCTAGCCGCCCGCCAGCTCCAGGTCCTGGCTGATCGTGCCCCAGAGCGCGTTGAACCACAGATGGGACTGTTCCACGAACGTCGTGTCCCGCAGGCCGTCGCCCTGATGGAAGGGGAAGAGCATCGACTGCGCGCCCTGGGCGTCGTACATCTCCAAGGGCTCGTGGTCGATCTGCTCGCTCTGCTTGGTCAGGGTGTAGTACGCGAAGAGCGCCTCGGAACCATTGATGAGGTACAGCTTCACCGGCGGCGTGAACGGCAGCGCACGGAACGAGACTTGCACGTCGATGCCGTGCGAGGCCCGCAGCGCCCTGAGGTTGTGGCGCAGCACCTGCCCCTGCGCGTTCCGCTGGTCCAGCCAGCGCCTGTGCACCTGCCCGCCCTCGTCGTCCCCGCTGTCCACCGGCGCCGGGAAGGCGAGGTCGATGCTGCGGCTCGGCAGCAGCACCCGGACGGTGACCTTGGCCGGTTTCCGCTGTCCGGCGTGAATCTGACGGAGCGGTTCCCCGATCGCCATCGTGAGCGAGATGGAGGTCAGACAGAGCGCGTCGATCTCCACGTGGTCGGCCTGGAACGCGGCGGCGATGCGCGGGGCCAGGCCGACCATGGTGGGCTGCGGCGTCACCCCGCCGTGCCCGGACAGCGCCTGCCTGGAGGCATCGGCGACCGTGGCGGGGCTCCCCTTGGACACGTTCGCCAGCAGGTTCTCGCCCTGCAGGGTACGCAGCGCCTCACGTATCGCGCCGCGCTCCACACCGAACTCGTCGGCCAACTCCGCCTGGGTCGGCATGCGTTGACCCGGCCGCAGCGCCCCGGACCTGATCCGGTCGCGCAGCTCGTCGGCCACCTCTTGGTGAGACCTGTGCGGCCTCTTCATCCCGTTGACGGGGGCAGGTTCCGGGGTCACAACCAAACAGTACAACTTCGCGCCATCTTTGGGGAGTTGCTCGGAAGGTGGTTATGAATCGCGCCATCGCGGAGATAACTCAGATGAAGTTGGTCGCCAACTTAGGCAACCTGGCAGGACCCCCGAGGGGTTGGCCTCCAGTGGTTGCCCACCGGACGGCGACCGACCTGATGGGACGGGGCCCGCCGCCCCATCCCGAAAAGGGGGAACGTCATGCCGCTCATCGCCATCGTCATCGCCGCCCTCGCCATCGGATTCGAGCAGCTCATCCAGTGGAAGTACGGACCGATGGGCATCGTCGCCTTCGTCCTGCTGACCGTGGGCATCAAGGCCAAGAACACCAAAATCAGCGGCGTCGGGGCTGCGATCCTCGTCCTGCTGCTCGCCCAGTCGGGCTGACAGAGCTGGCTGACCGGGCTCCCATCCGGAGGGGAGCCGGGAGTCCGGTCAGCCATCAGCACATCACGTGGACAGATCAGAAGACGTCCGGGCACCACGGACGCCGGGACGTACGGAACAAGGCGTCGGCGACAGCGGCGGAGCCCACCCGCTCCTCCGTCACCCGCCCCGCCTCCGCAAGCCGCACGGCGGACTCGTCACCCAGCCACAGCGTCCCCAACTCACCCACACCCAGGGACAGTTCGGCCGGTTCCGCGGTCGGCGCACAGACCGCCCCGCCCGGCGACGCGTCCAGGCGGTAGCGGCCACCCGCGAGGCCCGCACGGTCGCCGATCTCCAGGACGAGGGACGCCGACGCCTCGTACGTACGCGCTTCCAAGGCCCGTACGACATCCAGGATCCGCACCCAGAGCCAGTCCGCCTGCCTGCTGAGGCGGGCTGCGCGCGGATCGGGCAGGAAGAGCGGGAGCAGATCGTCGGGGGCGCGGCTGCCCGACTTGACGACGGTGACCCAGTCGATCGAGCAGAGGTAGTGCCACAGGGCGCGTTCGGCCGCGGGCGTGGTGGCGATCAGCCGCTGCACGCTCACCGTGTTCTGCGGCTGGGCGCCGTCGCTCCAGCTGTCCTCCGCCGAGTAGGTGACCAGGCCTTCCACTTCGCCCGACGGGGAGCGGTAGAGCGCGTAGAAGGGCTCGGTCCACGGATTCTCCGGGGTCACGCGCTGCCCGGTGTTCTCCAGCCACCAGCGTTCGTCGCGGTTGATGACGCCGTGCCGCAAGGCGCGCAGCCGGTCGTGCAGAGGTGGGCCCTCCTTGCGTACGTCGCCGCCGTCCACGAGGTCGATGCGGGCACCGTCCTCCGGACCCGCCCAGCGGGGATCGAGCCCGGCCCGCGGTACGTCGATGGTCCACTCGGCGCTGGTGGTGGCGGGCCCGAAGCCGTAGCGCCCGTAGATCGGGTACTCGGCGGCGATCAACGTGGCGACGACGTCACCGCGCTCCTTGGCCGCGGTGAGGTCGGCGGCCATCATGCGGCTGAGGAGGCCGCGGCGATGGGGGTCCCCCTGCTCCTTAAGAGCTTGGGGGAGTGTCGGGGAGACGGTGACGTTCGCGATGGCGTCGGCGGGGACGGCGGCGCCGCCCACGGCGGTGAGCTGCTGCGGGAAGGACCTGAAGGTCGCGACGGCACGCTCGCCGTCGAAGGCGGCCTGGTTGCGGCCGAAGTCGAAGCTCTCCCTGCGGTTGGCGACCACCTCGTCGGAGACCTTCGCCAACGGCCGCAGGAACCCGGCGTTGACGGCCCTGATCCACTCCGGCAGTTCGTCCTCGGTGATGGCCCTGACATCAAGATCGCTCATACGCCCACGCTAAAACCGCCGGGGCAGGCGGCGCACCCGGATATACCAGGGGCCGCTCAAGCCCCGCAGGGCCTAGAACGCCGCCCGGATCTCCCCCACCTCGGCGGCGCCGCCCAGCAGCGGCGTGTGTCCGACGCGGGCGAGTACGTCCGCCTCCACGCCCGCCAGCCGCAGCGCACGGGCCAGGACGGGACCAAGGGCCCGTATCCCTCCGTCGTCCACCTTGAAGGCCAGCGCGCGGCCGTCCGGCAGCGCGAAGGCCTGGACCGCCTCGGCGCCCATCTTGGAGAGGGCGCCGGGGATCTCCCGCATGAGCCAGGTGTCGGGGCGGCGGGTGCCGGCGACGTACTCGGGGTGGGCGCGCATCGCGTCCGCGACCCGGCGCTCGGCCGTGCCATCGGCGGCGAGGACGAAGTGACGGAAGGCGCGGGCCAGGCCGGTCAGGGAGATCGCCATCAGGGGGGCGCCGCAGCCGTCCGTACCGACGGCCGCCACCTTCTCCCCCGCGGCTTCCTCGACCACCTGGAGGATCAGCTGCTGGAGGGGGTGGAGCGGGTCCAGATAGGAATCCGTGGGCCAGCCGTTGAGCTCGCACACCGCCAGCATCGACGCGTGCTTGCCGGAGCAGTTCATCGTGACCCGGTCACGAACGGCACCCGCCGCCAGATATGTCTCGGCCTCGACCGCGTCCAGCGGGAGGTCGGGCGGGCACTGCAGGTCCGCCGCCGTCAGGCTGTACTCCGCCAGCATCTTCTGGACGAGATCCCGGTGGAAAACCTCCCCGGAGTGGCTCGCCGCGGTCAGCGCGAGCCGCTCGCCCGACAGGTCGAGCCCCGCCCGCAGCACCGCCGCCGCCTGCATCGGCTTGTTGGCGGACCTCGGGAAGACGGGAGCCGTCACGTCCCCCATCGCGAGCTCCACACTGCCGTCCGCCGCGAGCAGCACCAGGCTTCCCCTGTGACGGCCCTCTACGAAGCCGGAACGTACGACCTCGGCGAGGACCGGGGATATGACAGGGGTGGCGGCGGACTCGGCGGACGTCGAGGTCATCTTCGGCCTTCCGGGGCGGGGGTGGCGTGGCTGCCGCCCGCGGAGGCCGGGATCACCGGGTCACGCGAGCAGGTCGTCTACTTGTGCTTCGCCTTCACGGTACCTGCGGGCGATCTCCGCGCTGCAATCGTCCGCCGTGCGCTGCAGCTGCTGGCGGCGCCGGGAAACCTGCTGTTCGTAGCGGATGAGCCGCCCCATGGCCGTGTGCAGCTCGTCGTCCGTACGGGCGTCCAGGTCGGAGAGCTCGACCTCGGCGAGCATCTCCGTGGCCAGGAGGCCGTACTCCGCGCTGTGCGGCGTGCCGAGCGTCACATGCCGGGCCGACGAGCGGTGCCGGGCCGGGGCGTCCGTGAGGATCTCCGAGAGCCGGTGCACGACCGACCCCTCAGGACCCGGCCCCTCGGGACCCGGCGCCGCCGGGTCCTTACGGCGCGCGACCTCCGCCCGCAGGATGTCGATCCGCCCCTGGAGGAGGCGCCGGACATAGCTCAGGTCCGCCTCGTTCTGCTGGGCGTCCCTGCGCAGCTCACGCAGCTCGCGCAGGAGCAGCGCGGCCAGGTCGTGCGCGGGCTGCTCGGGCAGCACCGCACTGCCCGTGCGCTGCGTGGGCGGGCGCGGCACGTTCGTACGTCGCGCAGCGCTCATGCGGGTCAGCGACACAGGTCCGGGCGGCTGCCCCGTACTTGGTGTGCTCATGTGGCTCTACCGTCCCCTCGACCGGCGCGGTACACCGCGTGTGAGCATCGTGCCACCACCCGTGGCCGCTATGTGAGCGAGTGCCCCCAATCGGCCCCAGATGGGGGGTTCAGGCCAACCTCATGGGCGGCGCATCCGGCGCATCCGGCGCATCCGGGCCGTATGGAGCACGGCATGATGGGCCATATGCGTGCTGTGGTGCAGAGGGTGGACGGAGCGAGCGTCGTCGTCCAGGGCGAGAACGGGCCCGAGACGGTCGGCGAGATCAACGGCGAGGGACTGTGCGTCCTGGTGGGGGTGACCCACGAGGACACCAAGGAGAAGGCGGCCCAACTGGCCCGCAAACTCTGGTCCGTTCGGATGCTTGCCGACGAGAAGTCCTGCTCGGACATCGACGCCCCGCTGCTGGTCATCAGCCAGTTCACGCTGTACGGCGACGCGAGGAAGGGCCGCAGGCCCACCTGGAACGCCGCCGCGCCCGGCAATGTCGCCGAGCCCCTGGTCGACGAGGTCGTCGCCCAACTCCTTTCGCTGGGCGCCACCGTGGCGACCGGGCGCTTCGGCGCGCAGATGCGGGTGTCCTTGACGAACGACGGCCCGTTCACGGTGCTTCTGGAGATGTGACGGGGTGTGACGGGGCCAGGGCTACGGCTCGACCACGACCTCCTGCGCCGCCGCCGTCGTGCCCGCGACCAGCTCCGCGTCCAGCGGTACGTTGCGTTTGATGAGGGCCAGGGCGATCGGGCCCAGCTCGTGGTGGCGTACCGCCGTGGTGATGAAGCCCAGCTTGCGTCCTTCCTCGCCCTCGCTCGCGAGGTACAGCGGTGTGCCCTGCACCGGCAGGTGCACCTCGCTGCCGTCCAGGTGCAGGAAGACCAGGCGACGCGGCGGCTTGCCCAGGTTCTGGACGCGGGCGACCGTCTCCTGGCCGCGGTAGCAGCCCTTCTGCAGATGCACCGCCGTGCCGATCCAGCCCAGCTCGTGCGGGATCGTGCGGTGATCCGTCTCGAAGCCGAGCCGCGGCCTGTGCGCCTCCACGCGCAGCGCCTCGTAGGCGAGGAGGCCGATCGCGGGGCCGCTCTCGGCGGCGTACGACTCGAGAGAGGCCCGCGGCAGGAACAGGTCGCGGCCGTGCGCCGTCTCGCGTACGACGGCGCCGTCAGGCACCGCGGCGATCGAACCGGCCGGGAGGTACACGACCCCGAACTCCTCGGTGCGGTCGGCGACTTCGACGCGGTTGAAGAACTTCATGCTCTCCAGGTACGCCACCAGCGCGTCCTGCGTGCCGGGCTCGACGTGCGCCCACGCCGTCTCGCCGTCGTCGACGAGATAGAGGGCGTGCTCGATGTGGCCGTGCGCGGAGAGGATCAGCGCCTCGGTGGCCTGACCGACGGGCAGCTCGGTCACGTGCTGGGTGAGCAGTAGATGCAGCCAGCTCAGCCGGTCGGGTCCGGAGACGGTGACGACACCGCGGTGCGAGAGGTCGACGAAACCGGTGCCGTCGGCGAGGGCGCGCTGCTCACGGAACAGATCGCCGTAGTGGGCGGCGACGCCTTCGTCCACGCCCTCGGCGGGGACGGCGCCGGGCAGGGACAGGAGGGGGCTCTTCATGTTCACCCACACTACGACCCGGTAGGGAGCGTTCTTATTCCTTACCGGGGGCGTTCGGCCCCGCGGAGCACTTCTGGCAGCGCCCGAAGATCGCGAAGTGCTTCAGATCCGTGTCGAAACCGAAGGTGTCCCGCAGTTTCGCGGTGAACTCCGCGGCCACCGAGACATCCGCCTCGATGACGTCCGTGCAGTCCCTGCACACCAGGTGGATGTGGTGGTGGCGGTCCGCGAGGTGGTACGTCGGCGCACCGTGCCCCAGGTGCGCGTGGCTGACAAGGGCCAGCTCCTCCAGGAGCTCCAAGGTGCGGTACACCGTGGAAATGTTGATCCCCGACGCCGTCTTCCGCACTTCGCAGAGGATGTCGTCGGGGGTCGCGTGCTCAAGGGTGTCGACGGCTTCGAGGACAAGCTGACGCTGCGGCGTCAGGCGGTAGCCGCGCTGTCGCAGGTCGCTCTTCCAGTCGGAATCGGTGCTCGCCACACCGGCCAGTCTAGGCCCACCCGGCCGGTGGCCTACTTGAAGAAGGCGATGCCGTCGTCCGGCAGATCGCCAAGGCCCCTGGCCATCTCGGCGACGTCCTCGGGCGAGACGACCTTCTTCAGCTGCGCGGACATGTACGGCCGCAGCGGCACCTCGGGGGTCTGCTTCTCGCCGACCCACATGAGGTCGCCCTTCACATACCCGTACAGACGCTTGCCGCCGGTGTACGGGCCGGAGGCGGCCGTACGGGCGACCGCGTCCGTGACCAGGTCGATCTGCGGCTTCTGGTCGGCGAGCTCGCCGTACCAGACCTCGACGACGCCGTCGTCGCGGACCATCACGGTCTCGACCTTGCGGTCCTTGTCGATGCGCCAGAAGCCCGACTCGGACTCCAGGGGCTTGACCTTGTTGCCCTCGGCGTCGAGCACCCACGTGTGCGAGTGGTACTCGATGAAGTCCCGCCCGTCATGGGTGAAGGACACTTCCTGGCCGAAATTCGCCTTCTCGGCGCCGGGAAAGTCGGTGACACCCGCGCCGGCCCAGTTGCCGAGGAGCCAAACGAGGGGCACGAGGTCGGGGTGCAGGTCGGACGGAATCTCGATCATGGGAAGCTCAGGCGATCTCTAGGTGACGTACGGGCGTACGGGGCTCAGCGCTGACCCTGGTACAGCTTCTTCACGGACAGTCCGGTGAAGGCGATGACGCCGACGCAGACCAGAACCAGCAGGGCGGAGAAGAAGGCCTCAAGCACGGGGTGCTCCTCGGTGAGCTATTGGGGCAGGTATCAGAGCCGCTCCCACTCTAGTCGTGCGCGCCCCGCCCCTCTCTGCGAGGTGGCCTTACGGGTGACCGCGTGGATGGCCATACGATGCGGCCATGGCGAAGAAGCTCGTGATCAAGGTGACCGCAGGCGCAGATGCCCCCGAGCGCTGCTCGCAGGCGTTCACGGTGGCGGCCGTGGCCGTGGCCAGCGGCGTCGAGGTCTCCCTCTGGCTGACCGGTGAGTCCGCATGGTTCGCACTGCCGGGCCGCGCGGCGGAGTTCGAACTGCCGCACGCGGCGCCGCTCCCCGACCTGATCGACTCGATCGTGGCCGCCGGCCGGATCACGCTCTGCACGCAGTGCGCGGCGCGCCGCGAGATCACCGAGAAGGACGTGATCGACGGGGTGCGGATCGCGGGCGCGCAGGTGTTCGTCCAGGAGGCCATGTCCGAGGGCACGCAGGCGCTCGTCTACTGACGGGGCCGCCGCTTCCCGTCCAGCTCGTCCCACCACTCGTCGGACTTCGAGTCCCCCGAGGGGTCGTCCCACCAGCGGTCATCAGGACCTCGCCGGTTGGCCACCATGGCGGCGACCGGCGGGATCACCATCGCCACGACGCACATCCCGACGGCGACAGGGATGGACCAGAGCCGTACGACGCCCCACGCCAGGACGAAGAGCGCGATGCACGTCCCCATCATGGCGAAGTAGGCGTGCCGCCTTCGCGCGTACATACGTCCAGCGTAAGCCGAAGAACCGCACCCCGTTCCAGTGGCGTCCAACCGTTCCTGATCATCAAGTGCTGCGAGGTACCGGATACGGGACCCCACTCGATGGCCCGCCCCGAACGGTCTTGGGCGGGCTGGACCTCTGTCCGGCGCCGTCGGCGAGGCGCATCGTGTACGCCGTCCTCGGGGCGAACTTGGGCCCTGAGCGCGCGACCGAGGCAGGCTGGAGTACTGACACGGGCGGGCGATGGTCTTCCGTACCGGCCCCGGAATGCGCTCCCACGCACCCACTGCGGGCGGCTTCCGTCTTCTTGCGGAGTACGGTCTTCTCTGCCCTGCGCCGCGCGCCCAAGCCCTGGCCACGCCTCCCGAGCACGATCGCCGCAGCGTCATGTCGGGACGTCTTGTTCGACTTCGTACTGGTGGCCCCGCGCCAGTGCTGGGCTCCCCAACGACTGGAATAGGCCGGATCCACCACGATCACGGCCAGGCCCGCCCGGTGCGCCATCGCAACCAGCCGGGCAGCGAACCTCGCCGTTGGCATCCCCGCCACAAGAGCCCGGAAACGCCGCCCGCCGCGCCCCGTCCAACCGCACGTTTCACGGGCGGTGTCGAATCCCAGATCCTCAATGACCAGAGCGGTGGCCCCGACGTTCTTGGCATGGCGAATCAGAGTGCTGCAGGCATGCCGAATCTGGGCGTCGCGCCTCGAGGCGGAGCCGTGGTAGTCGACCATGACGCGTTCGGGACGCCCCACGGGATTGCCATGTGCGTCAAGACGCCAAGCGGCAAGATGGTCGGCATTGTGATCGACGCCGACCACCCCACCGGCCAGAGCCGACTTCATCAACTGCTCGTCGTCCATTCCGGCCGGCAGTTGGGCACGGAGAGGCGTGAAAGCGGCGGTGAGAATGCAGCGATCGGCATCGAAGCGAATCGTGTAGCCCACACTCCGGTGCGCGGCGACGTGTGAGCGCCAATCGGCATCCCGATACGCGAACGCGCAGGTGGCGTCCAGTCGATAGCGACCGAAACGATCACAGGACGCGGTATGGCGGGTTGCGAGCTCGGGAGGCAGCTTGATCAGTACCGACCCCTGCGGGCTGATCTGGATCGACTGGTTACCGAAGGTCTTGCCCGACTCCCCGTCGGCCTCGATCCGAGTCCGTGCATCACTCCAACGCCGCCTCCACCGGACCAAGTCCACCCCGGACTCATCCAGGTGCAGACGGTTGCGCAACAGATCCTTCCCGCCGCGCACCACGCGCACTCTCCCCGCCGCGAGATCGGCGGCGACCCGTGCGGCAACTGCGCTCAGATGCTGGAGACGCCGCTGCTTGGCAGCTCTTACCTGCTGAGTCGGGTACCCCCGCGTACGGGTAGGCACATCACAGGACGCCACCGGAACCGCGAGACGCCCCTCGATCGCAGCGATCGCTGTGGTGAGCTGGTGCAGGTGGGCGGTCTGACCACGGCGCGACAATTCCCACTGTTCGTTGGAGCGCCGGACGATCGTCCCCGCCCAGCGAGAGGAGGTCAGGGCAGTCAGCTCTCGCTTACGACGTGCGAAATCCGCAGCCGATTGGTCTTCGCCCAAGAACGCCCGCTGAGCCAGATCTCGCACGGCCAGCTCCGACAGCAGACCTCCGAGTTCACGCAGGATCAACTCGTCACGCTCTGAGAGCCGCAACCGGGTCTGCACCGCCAGTCCGGGCAAGGGAGCAGTCAAGCGGGGCGGAGTAAGAACACGCAGGCCGGAGGGAGACCGCTCCACCACGCCCTCCCCCTCCTGTGTACGCCCATCGAACAGCTCAACGAAGCGCGAGAAGGGAGGTCACTCTTTTGGCCCAGCGAATTCTGGCGTCGAACGGCACGAAGGACCGCATCCCGATTCTGGAAAGGCGTCCAACCCCCAGGGATGCGGCCCTCCGGCCGTTCAGGTGCGTCAAGAACTAGACGGCGATCGCGACCTCCGCGAGGCCGCCCGTCTGCGCCACGACCGTGCGGTCGGCCGTGCCGCCCGGGATCAGGGCGCGCAGCGTCCACGTGCCCTCGGCCGCGTAGAAGCGGAACTGGCCGGTCGCCGAGGTCGGGACCTCGGCGGTGAACTCGCCGGTCGAGTCGAGCAGGCGCACGTAGCCGCTGACGGGTTCGCCGTCGCGGGTCACCTGGCCCTGGATGGTGGTCTCGCCGGGCTTGATCGTCGAGGCGTCGGGTCCGCCGGCCTTCGCTCCACACATATGCGTTCGTCCTTAACTGGTCACTGCGGGGGTTCGGGGAGGGTTACTTGTTGGCGCCGAGTTCGATCGGGACGCCGACGAGGGAGCCGTACTCGGTCCAGGAGCCGTCGTAGTTCTTGACGTTGGTCTGGCCGAGCAGCTGGTGCAGGACGAACCAGGTGAGCGCCGAGCGCTCACCGATGCGGCAGTACGCGATGGTGTCCTTGGCGAGGTCGACCTGCTCGTCCTCGTAGAGGGCCTTGAGCTCGTCGTCCGACTTGAAGGTGCCGTCGTCGTTGGCGTTCTTCGACCACGGGATGTTGCGCGCGGACGGGACGTGGCCCGGACGCTGCGACTGCTCCTGCGGCAGGTGCGCCGGGGCGAGCAGCTTGCCGCTGAACTCGTCGGGCGAACGGACGTCGACCAGGTTCTGCGCGCCGATCGCGGCCACGACGTCGTCGCGGAAGGCGCGGATCGAGGTGTCCTGGGGCTTGGCCTTGTAGGAGGTGGCCGGGCGCTGCGGGACCTGGTCGCCGTCGACCAGGTCGCGGGAGTCGAGCTCCCACTTCTTGCGGCCGCCGTCGAGGAGCTTCACGTCCTGGTGGCCGTAGAGCTTGAAGTACCAGAAGGCGTAGGACGCGAACCAGTTGTTGTTGCCGCCGTAGAGGACGACGGTGGTGTCGTTCGCGATGCCCTTGCCGGACAGGAGCTTCTCGAAGCCCTCCTGGTCGACGAAGTCGCGGCGGACCGGGTCCTGGAGGTCGTCGGTCCAGTCGATGCGGATCGCGTTCTTGATGTGGTTCTTGTCGTACGCGGAGGTGTCTTCGTCGACCTCGACGATGGCGACCTTCGGGTCGTCGATGTGGGCCTCGACCCAGTCGGCGTCTACCAGGACGTCGCTGCGGCTCATACTTCTTCTCCTCCGGGGCAGTTGCGGCGGGGCTGCGGTGCTGTGCGAGGGGATGCCGGGTACGGGCTGTGATTGCGCGGTGGCGCGTCGTACGCGGCACGGGGTGGCCCTGACGAGGTCAACGGGCCGGGGGGATACGGGAGTCGGAGCTCCCGCTCAGAAGGTGCGACAGAGCATGGCGGCGACGCGGCACAGGTCTACTGCCCGCCGCTTCGTGAGGTCCGCCTGTCGCTGCATGCGTCCGATCGTAAGGACGCAAGGGTGGCCGTGTCACCGGCGTGTCGGATGATGAGACACGATCATCCGCATACTGGGATTCGTTGAACGCCGAAGCCGCCCGCGCGGGGGCGGGGGCCGGTCTGCACCCTCGCCGCATCCATCGCGCGGACGGCTCTGTCTCGTACTGCGGAACGGCCGCTCCAGGCGGCCCCCCGGGCCTTCGCCCGCGCGCCTCAGCCCGTGCGCCTCAGCCCGCGAGCTTCACGTTCGTGCCCTTGACCGAGATGTCCACGCCGTCCTGCGCCGCCTTCACCTCGTCGATCTTGATGCCGCCCGGCAGTCCGCTGACCTTCTCCTCGAAGTCGGTCACGTCGCGGACCAGGCCCTCGGGGAGGGGGATCGAGATGCCCATGACCTCGAACTTCTTCGGGATCTCGTCGGCGTTCACCTTGATCGTGTCGCCCTCGACCCGGACCGAGCTGAGCACGTGCACCGGCTTGGGCAGCTTCGTGCCGCCCTTGCTCACCTCGACCTCGACCTTGATCTTGCCGTCGCCGCCGTCCGAGAGCCCGACGACCTTGCCGGTGGCGCCGAGGGGCAGCTCGACCGGCTCGCCCTGCGCCTCCTTGAGCAGCTCGTCGTACGAGATCCGGGCCGTGCCGGTGGCTGTCTGCGCGGTGGCGGAGCTGTAGTCGCCGGAGAACTCGACGCCCTGCATCCGGGCGTTCAGATCGGCGATGCGGATCTTGTCGGAGCCGGAGGTGGCGTCGTAGTTCTCGATGCCGATCTCGACGTCGTCGAGCGTGCCGCCCGCGACCTGGGTCAGGAAGGGAAAGCCCTTGATGGAGACGTCGGGGGTCTCGCCGAGCCCCTCGCTGGTACGCAGCTTCTCCGCCGCCTCGTCCTCCGCGAAACCCACCGCGAGGCGGTCGGCACCCACGAAGAGGCCGCCCAGGATCACGACGACGGTCAGAAGTATTCGTACGGCCCGCTTGCTCATGTCCGGTGTTCCCCCACCTTGTCCCCCGACAACTGTCGTTTGCCGCGAGCCTAAAGGACAGGTCCCCGGCGGGAGAGCCCGACCGGGGACCTGTCGATCAGCTGTGACGATCAGCTGGGACGTTCAGCCGTGACGTTCGGCTTCCGGGATCAGCCGATGGCCCGGCCGAGGAGGTAGACGGCCGGAGCCGCGGCGGCGAGCGGCAGGGCGACGCCCGCCGTCATGTGCACGAAGCGGGACGGATAGTCGTAGCTCGCGACCCGGTGGCCGATCAGCGCGCAGACACCGGCGCCGAGGCCGAGCAGCGCGCCCTTGGTGCCGAAGTCCGTCGTACCGCCGACGGCGATCCCGGCTCCGGTGGCGGCGAGCAGCGCGACGACGACGGAGGCGGGCGTCGGCAGGGGCAGCGCACGGGCGATCACGGCGACCGCGACGGCGATGCCGCCCACCGTCACGGCATCGTCCGACGCCGCGAGATGCCCGGTCGCGATGATCGCGAGCGCGGCGGAGGCGACGGTGGCCATGAGACCGGCCATCCGCTCGTCGGCGGAGGCGCGGCTGCGCAGCTGCAGGACGAGCACGAGCAGCACCCACACGCCCAGGGTGCCGAGGATCGCGGCGGGCGCGTTCTCCTTGCCGGTGACGAGCAGCGCGATGTCGGCGACGACGCCGCCCATGAAGGCGAGCGCGATGCCCTGCCGGGCGGGCCACATCCCGTTGAGCCGGAACCATCCGGCGGCGGTGACGGCCTGCAGCAGGATCAGCGGTACGAGGAGTGCGTACTGCCCGACGGCCGCGGTCCCTGCGAGCAGCAGCCCGAGGACGGCGGTCAGCGCGGCGGGCTGAATCCCCGGCTCTATGACCGGCGACCGCCCTTCGGCCCGAGCACGCTGGGCGTCGGTGACACGGGGGTTGCCGGTGGTGGTGGCGGGGCCGTAGGTGGAGGAGTCAGTCTCGGGCGCGGGCTCAGGGTCTGCCGCCCCGGCCATGTGGCCGGCCGCCGCCCCGGCCATGGGCAGGCGTCCCGCAGGGCGGGACGGGTGGGCATGGCCACCGAAGCTGCCGGGTTCCGAATAGCCGGGCGGTTCCGAAGGCACCGGCTGGCCGTAAGCCTGCGGGGGCAGATAAGCCGTCTCCGTCACGTCCACCACAGGCGATGGCTGGATCTGGGTGTCCCAGGTCTGCCCCTCCCACTGCTGGGTGTACGCGTCCTGGGCGTACGCCTGCTGCTGTGGGTACTGGTACTGCTGCTGTGCGTACGGCTGCTCGGAGGAGTAGCCCTGCTGCGGCTCAGGGGCGGCGTAGGGCTGCTGCTCAGGCGCGGGCGCAGGGGCAGCGGCAGGGGGATACCCCTGCCGGTACGGGTCGTAGTCCCCGTACCCCTCGTACCCCTCATATCGCGGATCGCTCATATCGCTGCTCACCCTCCTGCGAACGGCGGGAGCACCTCGACCGTGCCGCCCTCGGCCAGCCGTACCGTCTCATGCCCACGGGTACCCACGGGATCACCGTCGATGAGGAACGAGCATCGCCGCAGTACACGGACCAGCTCACCGGGGTGTCGCTCGCGCGCCGCGTCCAACGCCTCGGCGAGTGTCGTCGCGGCGTACGGCTCCTCGGCGACGCCTGCGGCCGCTTTGGCCGCGGCCCAGTAACGAATGGTGCCGTTCACCACGTCAGCTCCTCTCCTTCGGCGATTGCCGATCCTTCGGCGGATGCCGATCCTTCGGCGGTTGCCGACGTCCATGATGCCGTGGCCCACTCGGCGATCCGACCGAGCAGCGCGTCGTCCGCCGCGTTCTCCGCGTGCCCCATCCCCGCCTCGAGCCAGAGCTCCGCCCCGCCCTCGGCGGCGGCGGCCAGCATCCGGGGGTGGTCCACGGGGAAGTACGGGTCACGGTCGCCGTGCACGAACAGCAGTGGCGTGGGCGCGATCAGCGGGACCGATTCCACCGGTGACAGCGGGACGGGGTCCCACTCGTGCGGGTGGATTCGCGTGCGCAGGCCCACCCGGCCCACCACGCGCCCCATGGGCCGCGTCACCACCCAGTGCAGCCGCCGCATCGGCGCCGTCCCCCGGTAGAACCAACGGGCCGGAGCGCTCACGGCGATCACCGCGTCAACCCGCGCTTCCGTGCGCCCCCCATGCGCGGCACCGGCGAGCGCCGCGTGCCGGAGCACCACGGAACCGCCCATCGAGAAGCCCACCGTCACCACCCGCGCATGGCCGAAGGAGCGCGCCCACTCCACCGCGGCCGCCAGATCGAGCACCTCGCGGTCGCCGACCGTGGAGAGCCCGCCGGACGCCCCGTGGCCCCGGAAGGAGAACGTGATCACGGCCGCACGCTGCGCGAAGACACCCGCGGCGCGGCGCACGTGCGGCCGGTCGATGCCGCCCGTGAAGCCGTGCGCGAGCACGATCGCGAGCTCCCCCGCGGGGTCGGGCCCGGGGTCGTACGCGGCGTCGATATCGACTCCGTCCTGTGTACGGAGCGTTGCGCGCCGTTGAACGTGAGAGGGAGTGCGAGTGATCGGCGGCACAGAAGATCCCGCCGCTTGACCTGCCGGACCGGAGTTCATGTGGGCTATTCTCCTTGGCAGAGGATCCGGGCAGCGACGCCCCCGGGTCCTTTCGTGCTTTCTGAACCGCACGTGGGGACCCAGGGCGCGGGCTCCCCGACGCACGACCGCAGTACGCAGTACCGCAGTACGAAGCAGTGCCGTAAACGTCCTCGCAGGGACCGAGGAGGAACCGACGTTATGGGCGAGCGAACCGTGCACAACCGTAAGACGACCCAGGCAGGTGGGCGGCGATGAGTTCTCTGCTGCTCCTCACCAATGCCCTTCAGCCGTCGACGGAGGTGCTTCCCGCCCTCGGCCTGCTGCTGCACAACGTGCGGGTGGCCCCCGCCGAAGGCCCGGCCCTCGTCGACACCCCTGGTGCCGACGTCATCCTGATCGACGGCAGGCGTGACCTGCCGCAGGTCCGCAGCCTCTGCCAGCTCCTCCGCTCCACGGGACCCGGCTGTCCACTCGTCCTCGTCGTCACGGAGGGCGGCCTCGCGGCCGTCACCGCCGACTGGGGCATCGACGACGTACTCCTCGACACCGCGGGGCCCGCCGAGGTCGAGGCGCGTCTGCGCCTCGCGATGGGCCGCCAGTCGATCACCGCCGACGACTCCCCCATGGAGATCCGCAACGGCGATCTCTCCGTGGACGAGGCGACGTACAGCGCGAAGCTGAAGGGCCGGGTCCTGGACCTGACCTTCAAGGAGTTCGAGCTCCTCAAGTACCTGGCGCAGCACCCCGGGCGCGTGTTCACGCGAGCCCAGCTGCTCCAGGAGGTCTGGGGCTACGACTACTTCGGTGGCACGCGGACGGTCGACGTACACGTACGGCGCCTTCGCGCGAAGCTCGGTGTCGAGCACGAGTCACTCATCGGCACCGTCCGGAATGTCGGCTATCGCTTCGTCACTCCGGAGAAGGTCGAACGTGCGGCCGACGGGGAGAAGGCGAAGGCGGCGCGGCCGCCGGCCGAGGGCGAACACAGGGAGATCCCGAAGCGGGACGCGGCGCCCGCCGTGTCCCCGCCGAAGGAAGCTGTCGTACGCCCTGCCCAGCGGTAGTTCCATCCGCGTAGACTCCGCGCGTGGCCAAGGTGACTCGGGATGACGTGGCGCGACTTGCGGGTACTTCCACCGCCGTCGTCAGCTACGTCATCAACAACGGACCCCGGCCGGTTGCCCCGGCCACGCGCGAGCGTGTACTCGCCGCGATCAAAGAGCTGGGGTACCGGCCCGACCGGGTCGCCCAGGCCATGGCGTCGCGGCGTACCGACCTCATAGGCATGATCGTGCCGGACGCGCGTCAGCCCTTCTTCGCGGAGATGACGCATGCCGTGGAGCAGGCGGCGTCCGAGCGCGGAAAAATGGTGCTCGTCGGCAACACGGACTACGTGGACGAGCGTGAGGCCCACTATCTGCGGGCCTTCCTCGGCATGCGGGTCTCCGGGCTCATCCTCGTCAGCCACGGCCTGACGGATTCGGCCGCCGCCGAGATCGACGCGTGGGACGCGCGGGTCGTGCTGCTTCACGAGCGGCCCGAGGCGATCGACGACGTCGCCGTCGTCACGGACGACCTGGGCGGCGCGCAGCTGGCCACCCGGCACCTTCTCGAGCACGGGCACGAGTACGTCGCCTGCGTCGGAGGCACCGCTGAGACCCCGACCGTCGGTGACCCCGTCTCCGACCATGTCGAGGGGTGGCGGCGGGCCATGCGGGAGGCCGGGCGTTCGGTGGAGGGGCGGCTCTTCGAAGCCCCGTACAACCGGTACGACGCGTACCAGATGGCGCTTGAGCTGCTTGCCCGGCCGGATCGGCCGACGGCCATCTTCTGCTCCACGGACGACCAGGCGATCGGCATTCTGCGCGCCGCGCGCGAGCTCCGGATCGATGTGCCGGGGCAGTTGGCTGTCGCCGGGTTCGACGACGTCAAGGAGGCGGGTCTGACGGATCCGCCGCTGACGACGGTGGCGTCGGACCGGCCTGCGATGGCGCGCGCGGCGGTTGACCTGGTCCTGGACGACGGACTCCGGGTCGCGGGTTCGCGCCGGGAGCGGTTGAAGCTGTTCCCGTCCCGTCTTGTGGTCCGCCAGTCCTGCGGCTGTAACTGACACCTGCCCGCGGCGGGGTGATCGGGTGGGTGGGCGGGAAAGAATCGCCGCGAAGCGGCGGCTTTATATGGGGCATACGAGGTTCTACCGGTGTTCTCAGGGCACACTCAGCCGCCTCTCATGAACACCCCGCAGCCTAGATTCCATGACAAACAGCGGCGAGTACCCCCAGCAGCAGCAGTCGTCAGCGCCTGTTCATCAGGGCGGTACGCAAGGCGGCGCCTACCCGCCCCCGCCCGCTTTCGCACCGGAAGAGCCCCCGAAGCCTCCGAAGCCCCCGCGCCGGCGGGCCAAGGGCCCCCTGGCCCTGCTCGCCGCCGTCGCCATCGCGGCCGCAGCGGTAGGCGGCGGCACCGCCTACGCCTTCCAGGAGCTGACCGGCAAGGACGGCACGTCCAGCAGCGCCACCAACACGAACGTCGTGCCCACCAGCCAGAAGGGCACCGTCTCCGGGGTCGCCGAGGCGGTCAGCCCCAGCATCGTGGAGATCAGCGCGAAGTCCAGCTCGGGCGAGGCCACCGGATCCGGCGTGATCATCACGGGCGACGGCGAGATCATCACCAACAACCACGTGATCTCCGGTGCCTCGTCGGTCAAGGTGACGACGAACGACGGGAAGTCGTACGACGCCAAGGTCGTCGGCACCGACAGCAAGAAGGACCTGGCGCTGATCAAGGTCGAGGGCGCATCCGGGCTCAAGGCCGCGAGCCTCGGCAACTCCGACAACGTCAAGATCGGCGACGACGTCGTGGCGATCGGCTCCCCCGAGGGCCTGACCGGCACCGTCACCAGCGGCATCATCTCCGCCCTCGACCGGGACGTCACCGTCTCGACGGACGAGGACCAGGGTCAGCAGCAACAGCAGGGCGGTGGCGGCTGGCCGTTCGAGTACGGCGGCGAGCAGTTCAACGGCGACACCGGGTCGTCGAAGACCACGTACAAGGCCATGCAGACCGATGCCTCGCTCAACCCGGGCAACTCCGGCGGCGCGCTCATCGACATGAACGGCAACATCATCGGCATCAACTCCGCGATGTACTCGCCCAGTTCGTCGCAGAGCGGCACCGGGTCGAGCTCGGGCAGCGTCGGCCTCGGCTTCAGCATCCCGATCAACACGGTCAAGGCCGACCTCGACACCCTGCGGGCCGGCTCCACCGACTGACCCCGACCACGCTCCCTTGGAGGCCGCCATGTCCGGAACCCTGATCACCGTCAACCGCGCCCGGCACGCCCTCGCCGTCACCGTCGGCTGGGGCAGCCTGCCCGACACCGATCCGGCGGGGCTCGGCCTCCCCCTCGCCGTGGCCGGGGAACTGCACGGCGCCTCCGCGGCCCGTGCCCCGGAGGTGGCCACGGCCCCTCCGTCGTCCCGCCCCGCCGCACGCCGCAAGCCCCGCGCGCGCGTGCGAGGCTGATACCGGCCCCGTCCACCGCCCCGTACCCGAGGAAGTACCAAGCCGATGAGCCCCGCCGAAGGCGACCGCGAACAGCTGCGCATCCTGATCGTCGACGACGAGCCCGCCGTGCGGGAGGCGCTGCAGCGCAGCCTCGCCTTCGAGGGGTACGGCACGGAGGTCGCCGTCGACGGCGCCGACGCGCTTGAGAAGGCGGCGGCCTACCGCCCCGACCTCGTCGTGCTCGACATCCAGATGCCCCGCATGGACGGCCTCACCGCCGCGCGCCGGCTCCGCTCGACCGGGTCTCTGACGCCCATCTTGATGCTCACCGCGCGCGACACCGTGGGCGACCGCGTCACGGGGCTCGACGCCGGAGCCGACGACTATCTGGTCAAGCCGTTCGAGCTGGACGAGCTCTTCGCCCGGATCCGGGCGCTCCTGCGCCGCAGTTCGTACGCCACCACCGCCGGGCAGGCCGAGGAAGGCGACATGCTCGCCTTCGCCGACCTGCGGATGGACCTCGCGACGCGTGAGGTCACTCGCGGGGCGCGCACGGTGGAGCTGACCCGCACGGAGTTCACCTTGCTGGAGATGTTCCTCGCGCATCCCCGGCAGGTGCTTACGCGGGAGCAGATCCTCAAGGCCGTGTGGGGCTTCGACTTCGAGCCCTCCTCCAACTCCCTCGACGTGTACGTGATGTACCTGCGCCGCAAGACGGAGGCGGGGGGCGAGCCTCGCCTTGTTCATACGGTGCGGGGTGTGGGGTACGTGTTGCGGCCGGGTTCCGGCGGGGGCGTCGAGTGAAGGGGCTGGTCCGCCGGTACCGCACCATGCCGCTCCGCTCGCGCCTGGCGATGCTGGTGACCGTCGCGGTGGCGGTCGCCGTCGCGGTGGCGGCGGTGGCCTGCTGGTTCGTGGTGCGGAAAGCGCTGATGAACTCGCTGGACGACGCGCTGAGCACCAACCGGGCCGGTACCCCCGAGGTGGTCAGCCGGATCGACCTGGAGGGGAACTGCCAGCGCTCCGTCATCCGTGACAAGGACGATCCGGATCTGTTCAAGCAGACGATCCAGGTCGTCGACCAGCACGGCGGCCACTGCGTCATCGTCGGCACACAGTCCGTCAAGGTCACCGACGAGGACACCGCGGTCGCCAAGCGCGAGTCCGGCGAGGTCTACCACACGGTGACCGCGTCGAACGGCGCCAAGTACCGGGTCCTCACCTACCCGCTGGAGGGCCCCCAGGGCCTCGCCGTCACCGTCGCACGCCCCCTCAGCGAGGTCGACGACACCCTCGGCAACCTCGTCCTCGTACTGGCCGTCGTCGCCGGAATCGGAGTCATCGGAGCCGGCGCCGCCGGCCTCTGGGTGGCCCGCACCGGTCTGCGCCCCGTCGACGAGCTCACCGCGGCGGTCGAGCACGTGGCCCGTACGGAGGACCTGGATCTGAGGATCCCCGCCGAAGGCGACGACGAGATCGCCCGCCTCTCGCGGTCCTTCAACTCCATGACCGCCTCCCTCGCATCGTCCCGCGACCTGCAGCAGCAGCTCATCGCCGACGCGGGCCACGAGCTGCGCACCCCCCTCACCTCACTGCGTACGAACATCGAGCTGCTCGCCCGCAGCGAGGAGACGGGCCGCGCGATCCCGCCGGACGACCGCAAGGCCCTGCTCGCCTCCGTCACGGCGCAGATGACCGAACTGGCCGCGCTGATCGGCGACCTGCAGGAGCTGTCGCGCACCGACGACGGCGGGCACGGCGGCAAGGTGCAGGTCATCGCCCTGCACGACGTCGTGGAGACCGCCCTGGAGCGGGCGCGCCTGCGCGGGCCAGAGCTGGCGTTCGCCGCGGACCTCGCCCCCTGGTACGTACGCGCGGAGCCCGCGGCCCTTGAGCGGGCCGTCGTGAACATCCTGGACAATGCGGTGAAATTCGGGCCATCGGGCTCCACCGTCGAGGTCGCCCTGAAGGGCGGCGCGCTGACCGTCCGCGATCACGGCCCCGGCATCCCCACCGACGAACTCCCGCACGTCTTCGACCGGTTCTGGCGCTCCCCGTCGGCCCGCAGCCTGCCGGGGTCGGGCCTGGGCCTGTCCATCGTGGCCCGCACCGTGCACCAGTCCGGCGGCCGGGTCGACCTCCGGCACGCCGAGGGCGGCGGGACGGTGGCGACGGTCCGCCTGCCGGGAGCGCCTACCCCGCCCCCCGCCACGGCGTGAGCCCCCTGGCCGTCGCCTGCTACTTGCCGATGCCGAGCCCCGACCCCGAAAGCAGCACCCGGATCCCGTCCTTGCGCACACTCACGTCCTGCAGCCACACGTTCCCCGTACCCGGCAGCTTCGGCAGCTGGAAGGCGAGCGTCAGGCGGTCGGCGAGCACGGGGCGGGTGAGCTGGGAGAGGCCCTTCAGGAGCGCCGGGTCCAGGCCCAGCTTCTTCAGGAGCTCGGGGTGGCCCATCGCCACGTCGATGAGGTTCAGGCCCATCACGTCGTTCACGAAGCGCGGGGAGCCGACGAGCTCGTTCAGCTTGGTGTCGCTCTTCAGGGCGCCGCTGACCACGGAGTCCGGGACGCCGAGCCGCTTGACGATCGACGGCACGGAGAGCAGCGCCTTCGCCTTGGCCGTCTCCTCGCCGAGGCGGTCCGCGGAGGCCTTGCTGAGGTGCAGGCCCTCGGACTCGCGGGTGCCGGGACGGTAGGTCGCCAGGTCGCCGATCTGCAGGCTCATCCTGCCGATGTCGGTGGAGATGCCGCGGTCGCCGTTGCGCTGGATGCGGGCGTCGGCGCGCAGCTTCAGGTCGTGGCCCGCGACGGGCAGTGTGCCGCGCGCGAGCACCTGGTCGCGGCCGTGGCCGGTGAACGTGACCTGGGACGCGCCCAGTTCACGGTTCAGGTCGTCGAAGGAGAGCAGCACCTCGCCCTTCATCTCACGGATGAGGGCGCCCTTGATGTCGGTGGGCCCGTCGCCGGTGATCTTGACGTCCGTGGCGGTGGCGGAGACCTGGGCGAGCGAGATCCGGTCGGCCGCGACGTCCGGGACGGTGACCTTGACCTTGTCCACGCGCTTGTCGAAGACCTGGGTCAGGAAGGGGAAGCCCTCGATCTCGACCTCGGGGGCGGCGCTCAGGTGCATGGAGTCCTTGAGCTTCTCCGCGGCTTCGTGCTCGGCGTAGAGCAGGGCCCAGCGGTCGCCGAGGGCGAGGAAGGCGGCGAGCACGACGAGGGCGACGACGGCCTTCGCAGCGAGTGGGAGCCCGGCGAACCGGTTGCGGCGGCGGCTGCCGCGGCGGTGGTTCGGAGGCTGCCAGGGGGCGTCCGGCTTGCCGGCTTCATCTGCGTTGTCGTCGTCGTCCGTCTCGTGGAGGAAGTCCTCCAGCGGATTCGGGGAGGCGAGGGCGCCGAGCTCGTCGTACGGATTGAGCGGAGCGGTGGTCTCTACCGCCTCTGGAGTTGCTTCTGGGGGAACCGATTCGGCGTGCCAACCATCAGACGGATAGGCCTGGTTGTGATCGGGCGGAAGCGTGGCTATGCGGTGGGGGGAACGCATCAGCTGATTTCACCATACGTTCACACCCCACCCCAAGCCTTACGCCCAGTAACCGCCGATTTAGGCCACCTTCTGAGCGCATCTGTTAACGCGTCATTCACTTCACGATGGTGATCCTGTCCGCCTTGGGCGGCGCGATCGGCTTGTCCGCCGAGGAGTTGGCGGTCAGATAGTCGTTGAACGCCTTCAGGTCGTCACTGCCGACCAGCGGCTTCGTGCCCTTGCCGAGCTCGGCGAAGCCGTCGCCGCCGCCCGCCAGGAAGGAGTTCATCGCCACACGATAGGTGGTGGCCGGATCTATCGCCTTGCCGCCCAGCTTGATCGAGTCGGTGACGACGCGGTCGGCGCCGGACTTCGTCATGTCGAGCGTGTACGTCAGGCCGTCCGAGATCTGCAGAATCTTCGGGGATGCCTGGTTCGACCCGCTCACCTGCTGCTTGAGCCCGGTGATCAGCTGCGCGCCGGTCAGGTCGACGAGATTGACCGTGTTGCTGAACGGCTGCACGGTGAAGCCCTCGCCGTACGTCACGACGCCGTCACCCTCGCTCCCGCTCGCCTTGTGGACGAGGTCGGAGCGGATGCCGCCGGGGTTCATCAGCGCCAGATCCGTCTCGGGGTCGAGCGACTTGCCGTGCGCGAGCTGCGCGTCCGCGATCAGGTCGCCGAGCGGCGCCTCGGGGACGCCGGCGCCGCGGCCCGGGATGTCGGCGGAGATGAAGCCGACGGGCTTGTTGGCGACCGGGGCGGCCAGCTTGTCCCAGCGCGAGATGAGCGAGGTCATGTCGGGGGCCTTCGCCTGGTCCCGGCTGACCACGTGGTTCGCCGACTTCACGCTCGTACGGACGATGTCCTTGGTCTTGCGGTCGTACGTGAGCGTCGTGTCCGTGTAGAGCTTCCCGAAGGACGATGCGGACGTGACCATGCGGGGCTTGCCCGACGGGTCCGGGATGGTGCAGACGTACGCGGAGTGCGTGTGCCCGGTGACCAGGGCGTCGACCTTGGGCGTGATGCCCTTGGCGATGTCCGTGATGGGCCCCGAGATGCCGTCGCCCGCGCCTGGGGAGTCACAGTCGTAGTTGTACGCCTGGCTCGCGGGGGCGCCGCCCTCGTGGAGGAGCGTGACGATCGACTTCACGCCCTGCTTGTCGAGGATCTTGGCGTACTTGTTGACCGTCTCGATCTCGTCGTGGAACTTCAGGCCCTTGACGCCGTCGGCGGAGACGATGTCGGGCGTGCCCTCCAGGGTCACGCCGATGAAGCCGACCTTCACGCCCTTGTGCTTCCACACCCAGTACGGCTTGAGGATGGGCTTGTCCGTCTTCTCGTCGGTCACGTTGGCCGCGAGGTAGGGGTAGTCGGCCCCCTTGAACTTCTTGCCCTTCTCGAAGCAGCCGTCCTTGGGGTGACAGCCGCCCTTCTGCATGCGGGCCAGCTCCTTGGCCCCCTCGTCGAACTCGTGGTTCCCGACGCTGGTGACGTCGAGGCCGAGCTTGTTCATCGCCTCGATGGTCGGCTCGTCGTGGAACAGGCCGGACAGGAGCGGGCTGGCGCCTATGAGGTCACCGGCCGCGGCCGTGACGCTGTAGGGGTTGCCCTCGCGGGCCGTACGAAGCGACGTGGCGAGGTACTCGGCACCGCCCGCGTCGATCTTCTTCTCGGTCCCGTCGGGCTGCTTCTCCGTCACCTGGCCCGACGATCCGGCAGGCGGCTGCAGATTGCCGTGGAAGTCGTTGAAGGACAGCAGCTGCACGTCGACGGTGCGCTTCTTGCCCGCCGCGCCCGCTGTGTCCTGCCCGGCGGACTGCCCGGCGTTCGCGGGCAGCGCGGCGGCCAGCGCACCGAGCGTGGCGAGACCGGCCGCGGCGGCGAGCACACGGGCGGCGCGGCGTCTGGGCCGACGTGGCTGAGGAGTGGCTGACACGAGTCCCCCTGGGAGAGGTATGAGGCGGCTGAGGCGGTGACACTCGGTGCGCAGCCTAGAGTCAACGCGCGTAGCGCGACAGGGGGTTACGGGTTACGGGACGGTTGCCGTCCAGGGCGTCACGGACACTTGGGACAAGCGTGACGGCGCACGGGAACGACCACACGTACGCCGTGGTGCGCTCTCCCGCGAGCCGCGAGTACGTCCGTGATCTGCTCCTCGACCGGTCGCCGCCGTACCCTCGACTCCATGACTGACGAGCAGCAGCCTCCCGCCAACCTGCGGCAGATCGACACCGTCGCCGCCCTCACATCCGACCAGGCCGACGCCGTGCTCGGACTCATCGCGGAAGCGGCCCGCGCGGACGGCCAGCAGGCCGTGTCCGAGCAGGGGCGGCTGCAGCTGCGGGGAGGTGCGCGGACCGGGGTGCGGCATCTGCTGCTCGGCGTCGGCGACGAGCTCGTCGGGTACGCGCAGCTGGAGGACACCGACCCCATCGAGGCCCCCGCGGCCGAACTCGTCGTGCACCCCGCGCGCCGCGGCGGCGGGCACGGCCGCGGGCTCGGCACGGCGCTG
>NZ_BAAAUG010000039.1:8267-72716 GCF_039533825.1 Streptomyces rectiviolaceus | reverse complement strand
GTCGCGGGCCTGACCGCCGCCCATGAGCTGGCCGAGCGCGGCTTCGCCGTCACGGTCTACGAGCGCAGGGCGCTCGGCGGCAAGGCCCGCAGCATGGACGTACCGAACAGCGCGAAGGGGAACCGGAAGCCGCTGCCGGGCGAGCACGGGTTCCGCTTCATCCCGGGGATCTACCACAACCTCCCCGACACGATGCGCCGCATCCCCTTCCCCGGGAACGCGAACGGCGTCTGGGACAACCTCGCGGCGCCGCGCGAGATGTCGTTCGCGCGCACCGGGCGCGAGGACATCCGGATGCCGATCCCCTGGCCGGGCAGCGAGCCGGAGAAGCTCACCCTGGACGACATCGCACGGGCGCTCACCGCGCTCCTCGACACCGCCTTCAACCTGCCCGCGCACGAGGTCGCGTACTTCGTGAACCGGGCCCTGGTCTTCCTCACCAGCTGCGACGAGCGCCGCGACAGCACCTGGGAGTCGACGCCCTGGTGGGAGTTCGTGCGCGCCGCGAAGATGTCGAAGGACTACCAGCGCATCCTCGCGATCGGCGTCACCCGCAACATCGTCGCCACCAAGGCCGAGGAGGCGAGCACCCGCACCGTCGGCACGCTCGGCGAGGCCTTCGTCTTCAACGCGCTCGGCCAGGGCGCGGACGGCCCGCCGGACCGGGTGCTCGACGCGCCGACGAACGAGGCGTGGATCGACCCCTGGGTGACCCATCTGAAGTCGCTCGGCGTGGAGTTCCGTATGGGCTGGGACGTGCGTCAGCTGGGCTTCGCGGGCGGCCGCATCACGAAGGCCGTCATCGAGGATCCCGACGGCGTACGCCGCGACGTCACCGCCGACCATTACATCCAGGCCATGCCGGTGGAGCACGCGCGCAAGACGTGGAGTGCGGAACTGAAGGCGGCCGACCCGCAGTTGGCACGCTGCGACAAGCTGGAGACGGACTGGATGACGGGCATCCAGTTCTATCTGACGGAGCGCCCGCCCGTGGTGAAGGGCCACTTCAACCTCATCGACTCACCCTGGTCGCTCACCGGCATCGCGCAGGCGGGCCACTGGCCGGACCGCGACTTTCCCGCGGACTACGGAGACGGCGTCGCGGTCGAGTGCCTCTCCGTGGACATCTCCGAGTGGGACAAGCCGGGGATCCTCTACGGCAAGACGGCCAAGCAGTGCACGCGCGATGAGGTCGCCAAGGAGGTGTGGGCGCAGCTCAAGGCCGCGCTCAACGACACCGGCAAGGTGGTCCTGAGCGACGGCAAGCTGCACTCGTGGTTCCTTGACCCGGGCGTCGACGGCATCGGCACGCCGAACCCGACCAACGAGGACGAGCTGCTCATCCACCCGGTCGGCACCCTCCACAACCGCCCGTCTGCCGCCACGAAGATCCCCAACCTCTACCTGGCGGGCGACTACGTGGCCGTGCCGATCGATCTCGCGACGATGGAGGGCGCCAACACGTCGGCGCGCCAGGCGGTGAACGCTCTCCTGGAGCGGGTCGGTTCGGATTCCGAACCGTGCACCGTGACCTCCCTCTTCCGCGCCCCGGCGATCGAGCTCCTCAAGCGCCACGACCGGACCCGCTACCGGCTCGGCCTGCGCAACGCCCTCGATCTGGGCTGAGGGGCCGCGGGACGGGAGAGCAGGGGCAGACGGGGTAGGAAGTCCGTATGGGAACGGCAGCGGGCGCGGGAAGACGGATACGGACACGACGCATGACGGTGGCGGCGGTGGCGGCCGTCGCCGCCTTGGGCCTGGTGCCCGGCTGCACCCTGAGCGACACCGACGGGAAGGGGCCCTCCACCGGCGAGGGCGGGCGCGTACTCGCCGTGAAGATCGACAACGTAGAGCCCGCACGCCCGCAGACGGGCCTGGAGGCGGCCGACGTCGTGTACGCGGAGCAGGTCGAGGCGGGTCTCAGCCGCCTGATGGCGGTGTACGCCACGGGCCGGCTGCCGTCCGTCATCGGACCGGTACGCAGCGCACGGGAGACGGATCTGGAGCTGCTCCGGCAGTTCGACGATCCAGCCCTCGCCTTCTCCGGGGCACAGTCGAAGCTCCTCCCGCTGATCTCGGCGGCCCCCCTGCGGCAGCTGTCGCCCGGCAAGGCTCCGGAGGACGCCTACTTCCGGAGCGGCGCCAAGCCGGCCCCGCACAACCTCTTCGTACGCCCGGACAGGCTCAACGCCGACCCGGGCAAGGGCGGCCTGGAGAGCACGGGCTTCAGCTTCGGCCCGCGGCCCAAGGGCGGCACCCCGGAACGTGAGCGCACGGTCCGCTTCCCGGCGGCGCGGTTCACCTTCACCTGGCAGGCCGCGCAGGAGCGCTGGCTGGTCTCCATGGACGGCGCGCAGGCTCGCACGGCCGGCGGAAAGTCACTGGCCGCTTCGACGGTCGTCGTGCAGTACGTGAAGGTGCGCGAGTCCCGCTTCCACGACCGCTCGGGCAACAACACGCCGTTCACCGAGACCGTCGGCTCGGGCAAGGCGCGGGTCCTGCGGGACGGCCGGGCCTACGAGGCGCTCTGGGAGCGGCCGTCCGCGCAGGACGGCACGGAGTTCACGGCAGCGGACGGCGGCGAGCAACTGCCGTTCGCGAAGGGCCAGGTGTGGGTGGTGTACGCGAAGGGGTGACTCAGGTCCTGGTGGCGGCGAGGGGCTCCGCGGGGTTTCGCAGGCCCTCCGCCGCGTCCGAGACCCGCTGGATCAGGTCGAAGAACACCGTCTGCTCGTCCGCGGAGAGCGGCCCGAGGAAGACCTGGTTCATCCGGGCCGTCCGCAGGGTCAGCTTGCGGTGCGTGCGCTTGCCCTCGTCCGTGAGGTGCAGCAGATACCGGCGGCCGTCCTGCGGGTCGCGGACCTTGTCGAGCAGTTCGCGGCGCATCAGGCGGCTGATGACCTCGGCGATGGTGGACCGGTCGAGGCCGACCCGCTCGCCGACGGTGCGCTGGTCGAGGCCCGGCTCGGCGACGAGGGCGTTCAGGACGGCGAACTGCGGCGAGGTGATCTCCTCGGAGACCATCGTGTTCCACAGCAGATAGTGCGCCTGCTGCAGACGCCGGGCCAGGTGCCCGGGGTGGGTGGTCAGGTCCACCGCGGCCATGAGTTCCTCCGTTGCGTTGCGCCTCGGACACTGTCTTGTGTCCGGGATTTCCGTAGGTGCACTGAACAGTACTCGCCCTTGACGGCTTAGGGAACGAGTGGCAGCGTAAGTTCAACCTCGTATAAATAGTCAGTGCCCTGATTAATGAGTGGGGCATCGAAGGCCTGGAAGAGATGGGGCTCGACGGATGGACAAGGTGGTGGCATCGGCCGCCGACGCGGTGGCCGATGTGGGGGACGGTTCGTCCCTGGCGGTGGGCGGGTTCGGGCTGAGCGGTGTGCCCGGCGTCCTGATCGGGGCGCTGTACGAGGCCGGTGTGTCGGGCCTGCGGGTGGTGTCCAACAACTGCGGGGCGATGGAGTCGGGCCTCGCCGTGCTGCTCTCGGCGGGCCGGATCGCGCGGGTGACCGGTTCATACATCGGCGCCAACAAGGAGTTCGCCCGCCAGTACCTGGGCGGTGAGCTCGAGGTGGAGATGATCCCGCAGGGCACGCTCGCCGAGCGGCTGCGCGCGGGAGGGTGCGGGATTCCCGCGTTCTTCACCCCTGCCGGGGTCGGCACACAGGTCGCCGAGGGCGGGCTCCCGTGGCGCTACGACGGCTCGGGCGGGGTGGCGCTCGCCTCGCCGGCCAAGGAGGTGCGGGAGTTCGACGGGGAGGAGTACGTCCTGGAGCGCGGCATCCGGACCGACTTCGCGCTGGTGCGGGCCGCCAAGGGCGACCGGCACGGGAACCTCGTGTTCAACAAGTCCACCCGCAACTTCAACCCCCTCGCAGCGATGGCCGGACGGGTCACGATCGCCGAGGTGGAGGAGCTGGTGGAGCCGGGCGAGATCGACCCCGACGCGGTACACCTGCCGGGGATCTACGTCCAGCGGGTCGTCGAGCTGACCCCGGAGCAGGCAGTGGACAAGGGCATCGAACGGCGCACGGTTTCCGCGCCCGAGGCACGAGGGACGGTGAGCGGCTGATGGCCTGGACCCGTGAGCAGATGGCCGCACGCGCCGCACACGAGCTGCGCGACGGTCAGTACGTGAACCTGGGCATCGGACTGCCCACGCTGATCCCCAACTACCTCCCCGAGGGCGTCGAGGTGGTCCTGGAGTCCGAGAACGGCATCCTCGGCGTGGGCCGGTACCCCACGGACGCCGAGGTGGACCCGGATCTGATCAACGCGGGCAAGGAGACGGTCACCGTCCGCCCCGGCGCCTCCTACTTCGACTCCGCGCTGTCCTTCGGGATGATCCGCGGCGGCCACATCGACGTCGCGGTGCTCGGCGCGATGCAGGTCTCCGCGCGCGGGGACCTGGCCAACTGGGCCATCCCCGGCAAGATGATCACGGGGATCGGCGGGGCGATGGACCTGGTGCACGGGGCGCGCACGGTGATCGTGGCGATGACCCACACCGCCAAGGACGGCTCCCCCAAGATCCTCGAGGAGTGCGCGCTGCCGCTGACCGGCCGGGCCTGCGTGAACCGGATCATCACCGACCTCGGCGTCCTTGACGTCACCGAAACCGGCCTGAAGCTCGTCGAGCTGGCCCCTGGGGTCACCACGGACGAGGTCGTCGTCAAGACCGCCGCCAAGGTCCACATCCCTGAAGGAACTCCGTCATGAGCCTGCGTGACGTCTACATCGTCGACGCCGTGCGCACCCCCGTCGGCAAGTACAACGGCGCGCTCGCGAGCGTCCGCCCGGACGACCTCGGCGCGCACGCCATCCGTGAACTCCTCGCCCGTACACCGGACTTGGACCCCTTCCGGATCGGCGACGTCTACTTCGGCAACGCGAACGGCGCGGGCGAGGAGAACCGCAACGTCGGCCGCATGGCCGCTCTGCTCGCGGGCCTGCCCGTGACCGTGCCGGGCGTGACCGTCAACCGGCTCTGCGCCTCCGGGCTCGAAGCCGTCATCCAGGCCGCGCGGGCCATCGCGCTCGGCGACGTCTCCATCGCCCTGGCCGGCGGAGTCGAGTCGATGACCCGCGCTCCCTACGTCCTGCCGAAGAGCGACCGGCCCTTCCCCGCCGGGCACACCGAGCTGTACTCCACCACTCTGGGCTGGCGCATGGTCAACCCGAGGATGGAGCCGCAGTGGACGGTCCCGCTGGGCGAGAGCGCCGAACTCGTCGCGGACAAGCACGGGATCACCCGCGAGCAGCAGGACGCGTACGCCCTCGCCTCGCACCACAAGGCGGCGCGGGCCCAGCAGGACGGCCTGTTCGACGCGGAGATCACACCGGTCGCCATTCCCCGGCGCAAGGGTGATCCCGTCCTCTTCGAACGCGACGAATGTGTACGCGCCGACGCGTCCCTGGAGGCGATGGCCAAGCTCAAGCCGTCCTTCCGTACCTCCGACGGCACCGTCACGCCCGGCAACGCGTCGCCGCTCAACGACGGCGCCGCCGCGCTGCTCCTGGTCGACGAGGAGGGCCTGAGGGCGACGGGACGCGAGCCGCTGGCGCGCGTCTCGGCGTCCGCCGTCTCCGCGATCGAGCCGCACTACTTCGGCCTCGCACCGGTCGAGGCCGTCAACCGCGCCCTCGTGAAGGCGGGCAGGTCCTTCGGCGACCTGAGCACGCTGGAGCTCAACGAGGCCTTCGCGGCACAGGTGTTGGGGTGCGTGGCCGAATGGCCCGACCTCGACCCGGCCGTCCTGAACCCCCTCGGCGGGGCGATCGCGCTCGGCCATCCGCTGGGCGCGTCCGGCGCGCGGCTCGCCGCAACCGTCGCCCATCAGCTCGCCCGGCGCGGCTCGGGGACGGGCGTCGCCACCCTCTGCATCGGCGTCGGCCAGGGCCTGGCCCTGGTGCTCGAACGCTGATCCGTCGCCCACCGTCGCCCACCAAAGCCACCACCACGCCGTACTCACGGAGCCGAGAGCCATGACCCTCACCGAACCCCTGCCCGACGGGCTGAGCCAGCAGGAGATAGACACGGAGGTCGCCAAGGCGCAGGCCGCCGCGGCGCCCGCCGACCACCCGCCGCGCGACTATCCCCCGTACCGCAGCAGCCACTTCCGCCACCCCAAGCAGCCGCTGATCCCGCTGCGCGACCCAGAGGCGGTCGAGCTGAGCGGCCCCGCGTTCGGCGTCACCGACATCACGGCGCTCGACCGCGATCTGACGCGCCAACACCTGGGCGAGCCGCTCGGCGAGCGCATCACCGTGTCCGGCCGTGTCCTGGACCGTGAAGGGCGGCCCGTGCGCGGCCAGTTGGTCGAGCTGTGGCAGGCCAACGCGTCCGGCCGCTACGCCCACCAGCTCGACCAGCACCCGGCGCCGCTCGACCCCAACTTCACGGGCTTCGGCCGCTGCCTGACCGACGACGAGGGAACGTACTCCTTCACGACGATCAAGCCGGGCGCCTACCCCTGGCGCAACCACGTCAACGCGTGGCGCCCCGCGCACATCCACTTCTCGCTCTTCGGGACTGCGTTCACGCAACGCCTGGTGACGCAGATGTACTTCCCGGGCGACCCGCTGTTCGCCTACGACCCCGTCCTGCGCTCGGTCACCGACGAGTCGGCGCGACAGCGCCTGGTCTCCGCCTACGACCACGATCTCTCCGCGCCCGAGTGGTCGCTCGGCTACCGCTGGGACATCGTCCTCGACGGTCCCTGCGCGACGCTCTTCGAGGAAGGCGACAACCACTGATGTCGTACGCTCCGACTCCCTCTCAGACGGTCGGCCCCTTCTACGGCTACGCGCTGCCCTTCCCGCGGGGCGGCGAGGTCGCTCCGGCCGGCCACCCGGACACGATCACCCTGCACGGATACGTGTACGACGGCGCGGGAAACCCCGTACCCGACGCCCTCATCGAGACCTGGCAGCCCGCTCCCGACGGCTCCCGCACGGGCGCGCCCGGATCGCTGCGGCACGACCCGGTCACGGGTGAGGTCATCGGCCGTGACGGCGTCGCGTTCACCGGGTTCGGCCGTGTCCCGACCGACGCGGACGGCCACTTCACGGTCCGTACGCTCCCGCCGGGCGGCGTCTCGTACATCGCGGTCGCCGTCTTCGCGCGCGGTCTGCTCCACCACCTGTACACGCGCGCCTACCTGGTCGACGAGCCGGGCGACGCGCTCCTCGGCTCCCTCGACCCGGCGCGGCGCGCGACGCTGGTCACCCGCCCCGAGTCGCACCGCACGTACCGTTTCGACATCCGCCTTCAGGGCGAGGGCGAAACGGTGTTCCTGGAGTTCCAGTGAGTCTTGAAGGTACGGACGTCGGTCTGCTCGCCCCCGGGCGAGCGGGCTCGCCCGCCGAAGCCGCGACGGGCGACACCGCCTTCCTGCGGGCGATGCTGGACGCGGAGGCGGCGCTGACGCGTGCTCAGGCGGAGGTGGGCCTGGCCCCGGCGGATGCGGCCACGGCCGTCACTACTGCGGCCCGCGCCGATCGCTTCGACGTACGCGACATCGCGCTCCGCGCGCGGGGCGGCGGCAATCCGGTGATCCCGCTGGTCGCGGACCTGACGGCCGCGGTGTCCGCGGAGGCGGCGCCGTACGTCCATCGGGGGGCGACGAGCCAGGACATCATGGACACGGCCATGATGCTGGTCGCGCGGCGCACGCTGGACCTGATCCTGACGGACCTGACCCGCACGGAGGCGGCGCTGGCCCGCCTCGCGTCGGAACACCGGGACACGGTGATGCCGGGCCGCACCCTGACACAGCACGCGGTGCCGACGACGTTCGGGCTCAAGGCGGCGGGCTGGCGCGCGCTGATCCTCGACGCGCGGGACAGGGCGCGGGCGGTGCGTGACGCGCTTCCGGTCCAACTAGGCGGCGCTGCGGGCACGTTGGCTGCCTTCGCGGCGTACGCGGGCAGCGGCCGCCCGGCGGGGGCGGATTCGGCGAAGGCGGGTTCGGCCAACGCCGGCTCGGCGAACGAGGACTCGGTCGCCCCTGGCTCGGCGAAGACGGACTCAGTCGACCCTGGCTCGGCGAAGACGGACTCGGCGAAGGCCAGTCCGGCAGAGACAGGCCCGGCAGATCCAGGCTCGGCAGGTGCAGGCCCGGCGAAGGCCGGCCCCGCGAAAGCGGACACGGCCAATACCGGCTCGGCAGAGGTCGGCCCGGCGAACGCGGACACGGCCAACACCGGCTCGGCGAAGACCGGCTCGACCAACGCGGGCGCGGCGAACGCGGGCGCGGCGAAGACCGGCTCGGCGAACGCGGGCGCGGCTAAGGACGGCTCGGCGGCGGGTGGGCTTGGGGAGGGCCTCGTTGCGGCCTACGCACGCCAGCTGCGGCTGGCCGAGCCCGCTCTCCCCTGGCACACGCTGCGCACGCCGGTCGCCGACCTCGCCTCCGCCCTCGCCTTCACCGCCGGGGCCCTGGGCAAGGCGGCCACGGACATCCTCACTCTCAGCCGGACCGAGCTCGGTGAACTCTCCGAGGGAGCAGGGGGCGGCTCCTCCGCCATGCCACACAAGGCGAACCCCGTACGCTCCACCCTCGTCGCGGCCGCCGCCCGCCGCGTCCCCGCCCTGGCGGCGACGCTCCACGCGTCGATGGCCGCCGAGGACGAACGCCCGGCGGGCGCCTGGCACGCGGAGTGGGAGGCCCTGCGCGACCTCCTCCGCACGGTCGGCGGCGCGAGCCACCACGCGGCGGAACTCACCGAGAACCTCCGGGTCCACCCGGAGGCGATGCGCGAACACCTCACGCTCACCCACGGGTTGATCGTCTCCGAACGCCTCACGGCAGAGCTGACACCCCTCCTGGGCCGGGCCCGCGCGAAGGAGCTCCTCACATCGGCGGCCCGCCGCACCCGCGACGAGGGCAGGTCCCTCGCGGAGGTCCTGGCCGAAGAGGCCGACCTGTCGGCCGTCGACCTCACCGAACTCACCGACCCCACCCGTTACACCGGCTCCGCCGGAGCCCTCACGGACCGAGCCCTGGAGCGACGATGACCGCCAAGCTGCCGCACCACACCACCGAGGGCGCACCGACCGCGCCCCCTCTTCTCCTCGGCTCGTCCGTCGGCACGTCCACCGCGCTGTGGGACGCCGTGGCGCCCGAACTCTCCACCACCCACCGGGTCATACGCTGGGACCTGCCCGGTCACGGCAAGTCCCCCGCCGAGCTGATCGGCCCGGGAGCGACCGTCGCCGACCTGGCCGCACTCGTCCTGGCGCTCGCCGACTCCCTCGGCATCGACCGCTTCGCGTACGCGGGTGTCTCCCTCGGCGGCGCCGTCGGCCTGCACCTGGCCGCGCACCACCCGGAGCGCGTGGAGAGCCTCGCCGTGATCTGCTCGTCGGCGCACTTCGGCGGCAGCGCACGCTGGGAGGAGCGCGCGGCGCTCGTGCGCCGCGACGGCCTCGCCGCCCTCGCCGAAAGCGCGCCGGACCGCTGGTTCACCCCCGGGTTCACGGTCCCCGGCCTGGTGGACGACCACCGGAACACCGACCCGGGCGCGTACGCAGCGTGCTGCGACGCGCTCGCGGCGTACGACATCAGGGAGTCGCTGGCGACGATCACCGCGCCCACGCTCGTCGTCGCGGGCCGCGAGGACCCGGCGACGCCGCCCGCCCACGCACGCGAGATCGCCGACGCGGTGCCGGGCGCATCCCTCACGGAGCTGGCGGGCGCCTCGCACCTGGCGCCCGCGGAGCGACCGGAGGCCGTGATCGCCGCGCTGCGCACGCACTTGACGGGAGCGGCCGCGAGCGGGATGGCTGTGCGGCGAGCCGTCCTGGGTGACGCACATGTGGACCGGGCGCAAGAGAGCACGACGCCCTTCACGGCCCGTTTCCAGGACTTCATCTCCCGCTACGCCTGGGGCGAGATCTGGACCGACCCCACCCTCGCTCACCGTGAACGCAGCATGATCACCATGACCGCCCTGGTCGCGCACGGGCACTACGACGAGCTGGCCATGCATGTCCGGGCGGCCCGCCGCAACGGTCTCACGCCCGAGGAGATCGGCGCGGTGCTGCTCCAGACGGCCGTCTACTGCGGTGTCCCGGCGGCCAACTCGGCGTTCGCGGTGGCACAGCGGGTCCTCGCGGAGGAATAGCGGGTCACGGCACCCTTTAGGCTGCTGCTGATCAGGGGGATCAGGGGATCAGGGCTCAGGGGAACCGGGGGGGCAAGAGGCGATGCACGACGCGACTGAGGTGTTCCAGGCGTTGCAGGCGGACGATCCGCCCGTGGTGGCCGGTTACCGTCTCGCCGCCCGGATCGGCGCGGGAGGCATGGGCCGCGTCTATCTGTCGCACACGCAGGGCGGCCGACCGGTCGCGATCAAGGTCGTACGGCCCGAGCTGGCCGACGATCCGGCCTTCCGGCGGCGGTTCAGCCGGGAGATAAAGGCGGCCAAGCGGGTCCGGGGCGCCTACACGGCCGAACTGATCGACGCCGACGCGGACGGCGTACCGCCCTGGCTCGCCACGCTGTACGTGCCCGGGCCCTCGTTGTCGGACGCAGTCGCCCGGCGCGGACCGCTGCCGGTACCGGCGGTGCTGTGGCTGATGGCTGGGGTCGCCGAGGCGCTGCAGGCCATCCACGGTGCGGGAATCGTCCACCGGGACCTGAAGCCGTCGAACGTGCTGCTCGCCGCCGACGGGCCGCGCGTGATCGACTTCGGCATCTCGCTGACCTCCGGCGCCACGTCCGCGTACACAGCCACGGGTGGCGCCGTCGGCACGCCCCAGTTCATGGCTCCCGAGCAGGCGTCCGCGGGCCAGGTCACGGCGGCCACCGATGTCTTCGCGCTCGGCCAGACAGCCGCGTTCGCGGCACTGGGCGAGCCGCTGTACGGGGACGGGCCCTCGGTCAGCGTGCTGTATCGGATCGTGCACTCGGAGCCCGACCTGTCCCTGCTGCCCGCGCAGCTCCGGCCGCTGTTCGCCCGGTGCCTGGCCGCCGATCCGGCACAGCGGGCCACCCCGGCGGAGATCGTCGAGTGGTGCAGGCAGCGGCTCGGCCGGGACGCCGACGCAGGCGGGGGACCGGCCGTCTGGCGGGAGGTCACGGGACCGGAGGTGAGGGTTCCGGCCCCGCTCCCCCACCCCACCCCCGTACACACGCTGCCGTTGTTCGCGCCGCCGCAACCGACCGTGCCCACTGGGGCGAACGAGCGGCGGGCCCGCCGAAGACGCAACGCGCTCATCACGGCCATCGTGACGGGGAGCGCGCTGCTGGTGATGGGCCTGACGTGGACGGTCATGGACGCGACGGACCTGCTCCGCAACCGGGACACGTCCTCGAAGTCCGGTTCGGAGGCGTCCGCACGGGGGGCGGGGTCCACGTCAGGATCCACGTCAGGATCCACGTCGGGATCCACGTCGGGATCCGGTGCGGCCTCAGGGTCCGGCGAGAACGCGAGAACGGATGAGAACTCAGGGTCTGGTGAGGGCTCGGGGGCGGGTGACAAGAGCGGCCAGAAGCCTGACGCGTCGCGCCCCTCCTCGAACGCGTCCACTCCGCCACGCGCCATCGCGTACCCCCAGGAGTGGTTCGACGAGAAGAACTCCGTGAGCCTCAGGGAGCCGGTCGACCGCAAGGACCGCAAGGGCGACATCCGCTTCGTCTGCGGGGAGACCTGCGCGCTGGAGAGCGACAAGAGCATGTTCACCATGCTGTACAGCAAGCCAGGAGCCACCCTCGATTCGTGCCGCATCGCCCTCAAGGGCGCCGACAGCCACGACCTCCCGCTGGCCGCGGTGGCGGCCGGCAGCGAGATCTGCGTGAAGCACCCCTCCGGGGACATCGCCCTGCTCGTGGTCCAGGTGAAGTCGACCGCGCTGCCGAAGGGCGGATTCAGCTTCCTGACCGCGGACATGACGGTCTGGCGAGCGTCCTAGGAGTGGCGGTGAACGCCTAGGTGGCGCTCCGCTCGCTCGCCTCGCGGTACCGCCGCTCCATCTCGTCGATGTACGCGTCGTCGCCGGGACGCCCCGCCCGCAGCAGGCGCCACCACTGATCGATGCTCCAATTGGCCGGTTCCGTCGCCCCGATGAACTCCTCGACCAGCGAGAGGAAGCGCACGGGATCGGTGTGAAAAGGGAAGTGCCCGGCCCCAGGGAAGATTTCGAGGCGGCTGCCGGGCATCGCCTCGTGTGCGGTGAACGCGTGGTCGACCGGTAGGACACCGTCCCGGTCGCCCCAGACGAGGAGCGTCGGCATGCCCTGCGCGAGGTAGCAGCGGTCCAGCATGGTGACCACCTGGCCGCGCCAGTCGACGACGGACCGCAGCGTGCGGATGAACGCGGCCCGCGCCCACACGTCCGGCAGCGCGTCGACCAGGCCCATCAACTCCGGCGCGTCCCGCCCGAGACCGGTGTCGAGCAGCCGGAGCAACGCGACGACCGCCCGCACCGGCAGGTCGGCGCCGGGCAGTCCGAGCAGGGAGAGCAGCAGTGCGGCCCCGGGCAGCGAGACGCCCCGCAGCACGGGGGTGACCTGCGGGCCGACGCCTCCCGTGCTCACCAGGACGAGCCGGTCGACGCGCTCGGGGAACTGGTAGGCGAACTGCATCGCGACACCGCCGCCGAACGAGTGCCCGACGAGGGTGACCCGCTCGACGCCGAGCACGCCGAGCAGATCCCGGACTCCGTTGGCGTACGCGGCCACCGAGTAGTCGGCCCGCGGCTTCTCGGACGCGCCGTGGCCGAGCAGGTCGGGGGCGATGACCATGTGGGTGCGGGCGAGTTGGGGGATCAGTGGGGACCACGTCGCCGATGAGTCGCCGATGCCGTGGATCAGCAGAATCGCCGGTCCCTCACCGGCGACGCGGTACGCGCGCCGGTAGCCGTGCACGGTACGGAACCGCAGGGCGGCCCCGCTCTCGTCGTCGGTGGGAAGCCGCCTGGGCTGGAAGGGCAGGATCCGCGCCATGGGCCGGAGTGTAGGTGGGCGGCGCGGTGGGGTGGTTTCGGAAGGGTTTCGAGTGGCGCAATTCGGGCGCACCGCCGCGAAGTCACGCGGCGGCGTAGTACCCCAGGAACAGGTCGACACCCGTCACGACCAGACGGTCCGTCAGGTCGTCGCTGATGTCGGTTCCGTACAGACCGAAGACCAGGTGCGGGAAGACCAGCAGGGAGTAGAGCTGGATGACCGCCGCCTCCATGTCCGGGATGGTGAGCCGTCCCCGCTCGGCGAGTTCGCGCAACGCGCCCGCGACCGCGGGGTGATGGCTCTCCGGACCGTGCTGCCCCCAGGCCTTGCCGAGCGACGGGAAGCGGTGGATCTCCCGGGCCACCAGGTGGCGCAGCGCGTTCGCCTCCTGGTCGGTGCGGACGGCGTCGACCCAGACGCGGGCGGCGTTCAGGAACGCCTCGCGCAGGTCGTCCGCCTCGGTGAGGCCGTCGAGTGCGGCGACCGATGACGAGGAGGCGAGGGGTTCGTCGAGTGCGCCCGCGATCACCGCGATGAACAGCGCCTCCTTGTTGCCGAAGTGGTTGTAGACGGTCACCTTGGACACGCCCGCCTCGGCCGCGATGGCGTCCATGCCGACGCCGAAGCCCTCACGCAGGAACAGCGAGCGGGCCGCCAGGACGATCGCCTCGCGCTTGCGCTCCGCGCGCGGGCCCGTGGGGCCCGTGGGGCCCGTGCTTCTTGCCTCGCCGCTTCCCTCATTTCGCATGCGCCGCACTTTACCAGCGAACTGAACTGAACAGTTGAGTTCATATGAACTAGTCAGTACAGTTCAGATGCCTGCCCCCGCCCCTGCCCCTTCGCCTTGCCCTTCTCCTTCTCCTTCCAAGGACCTGCCATGACGCATCCCCACCCGACCCCGGCCTCCGCGCCCCACGCGGACGCGCCACCTCCCACCGGCCCACGCCCCTGGTCGGCGCTCACGCTGCTGTGCGTCGCCCAGTTCATGCTGGTGCTCGATGTGACCGTCGTGAACGTCGCGCTGCCGAGCATGGCCGCCGACCTCGACCTCGGCCGCACCGCGCTGACCTGGGTCGTCACCTCCTACACACTCTGCTTCGGCGGCCTGATGCTGCTCGGCGGGCGGCTCGCGGACGTCCTCGGGGCGCGCCGCACCCTGCTCGCGGGCCTCGCCCTGTTCACCGCCGCCTCACTCATGACCGGCCTCGCATCGGGCCCGGCGACGCTCCTCGCGGGCCGTACCGCGCAGGGGGTCGGGGCCGCGCTGCTCTCCCCCGCCGCCCTGGCGATCGTCACCACGACCTTCCACGGCCGTGACCGGCACCGTGCGCTGGGCGTGTGGTCGGCGATCGGCGGTGCGGGCGCGGCGATCGGCGTCCTGCTCGGCGGTGTCCTGACCGACGGCCCGGGCTGGGAGTGGATCTTCTACGTCAACGTGCCCATCGGGGCGGCCCTGCTGCTCGCCCTGCCCGCCGTCGTCCCCGCGCGCGCACCCCGGCCCGCCCGACTCGACGTCCCCGGTGCGCTGCTCGTCACCGCCGGCACGGGCTCGCTCATCTACGGCCTGGTCGCGGCGGGCGACACGGGCTGGTCGGACCCTCGGACGCTGGTTCCGGTGGCCGCCGCGGCGGTGGCCTACGGAGCGTTCGCCGTCGTCGAGCGGGCACAGCGCACACCGCTGATCGACCTGGCCGTCCTGCGGCGCCGGCCCGTGGTGGCGGGCTCGTATCTGATGCTGGTCGCAACGGCGTTGCTGATCTCGCTGTTCTTCCTGGGGTCGGTGTTCCTCCAGGAGGTACGCGGCTACAGCGCCCTCAGGACCGGGGTGCTGTTCCTGCCGGTGGCCGTGGCCACGGTGGTCGGCGCGCACCTGGGCGGACGGTTCGTGGGCAAGCTCGGGGCCCGGCCCACGGCTGCCGTGGGGCTCGCGCTCGCGGGGCTCGGCACCGGTCTGCTCACCGGCGCCGGGCCGGACGGCAACGCGTGGGCGAGTGTCGCGCCGGGCATGTCCCTGGCCGCGCTCGGCCTCGGTTCGGTGTTCGTGGCGGCCACCACCACCGCGCTGGGCTTCATCGCCCACGAGGAGGCGGGCGTCGCGTCCGGTGTCGTCAACACCTTCCACGAGGTGGGGGGATCCATCGGCGTGGCCGTGGTCTCGACGGTCGCAGCCGCGGGGATCGAGGGCGGGACCGGCGGAGGCTTCACGGACGCGTTCACGGTGTGGGCCGTGGCCACCGCGGTCAGCGCCTCCGCCACGTTCGCACTCGTACCGCGCGGCAAGCCGCTGCTGACCGGCGGGCCGCACGTGCACTGACGTGCACCGACCTCGGCGGGCGGGGCCCACCCGCCCCGTCCGCCCCGCCCGCACCGCCACCTTTCCGCCGCCGCCCGCCGCCCGCCGCCCGCACAAACGCGCCACGTACGTCTGATCGAAGGGTGGCTATCGCGTCATGTCACCACCTGGTCACCTGGGTGACACATCTGGCGGGTTAAGTTACTTGGTGACCATGCGAGTTACGTAGCCACGTGAGGACTTTGCCACTGTGACGGGAGCCGGAGTGCGCGGGCGGGTGCTGCCCGCGGCGCTGATCGCCGTGCTCCTGGTGATCGTCCAGTTCTTCGCGCACGGGGTCAACGAACCCACGACCGGCGCGGAGTCCCGTACGCCACCGGCCACGGCCCCGTACGCGCAGTGCGGCGACGACACGCACCCGGGAGAGACTTCCGAGCGCTTCCGGGCCCGCGGCCGGCCGCACTGCCGTGACCTCACCCCCGCCACGGCTCCCCGGCTCCACGCCCGTACGGACGCGACCACGACCGTGGACGACGGCACGCGCGCGCAGCGCCCCGTTGCCGTCGCCCACCACGAGTCGAGACCCGCGGGCCGCGAACTACCCGCCCTCCTCCAGGTCTTCCGCTGCTGATCGGCCCCTCCGGCGCGGCCACGCCGCCAGGCCCTCCTGCCTGACACCTCCGCCGGCCGGACCCGAACACCGGTCCACGTCACACCGATGCGCCCCCCACGGCGCTCAGGAGTCAACCGACATGCAGCCTTCCCATGCCTCCGTACTCGACCGCGCCCGATCCCTGTTCAGGGCCCCCGACGGCGCGCGGCACGATTTCGCCGCCTCCGTAGTCGTCTTCCTCGTCGCCCTGCCCCTGTGCGTGGGCGTGGCCGTCGCCTCCGGGGTACCCGCCGAACTCGGCCTGATCACCGGCATCGTCGGCGGTCTCGTCACCGGCCTGCTGCCCGGCAGCAGCCTCCAGGTCAGTGGTCCCGCCGCGGGACTCACCGTCCTCGTCTACGAAGCCGTCCAGGAGTACGGCATCGCCGCGCTCGGCGCCCTCGTGCTCGCCGCCGGGATCCTCCAGCTGGCCATGGGCTTCCTCCGGCTCGGCCGTTTCTTCCGCGCCATCTCCGTGGCCGTCGTCGAGGGCATGCTCGCCGGCATCGGACTCGTCCTGATCGCCGGGCAGTTGTACGCCATGGCGGACCGCGAAGCCCCCGCGAGCGGCCTCGGCAAGATCGCCGGGCTGCCGGGGTTGCTCACCGGGATGATCGGCTCGGAGCGCGCGCTGACCGCCTTCGGGCTCGGCACGGTCACCATCGCCGTGCTCGTCTTCTGGCGCAGGCTCCCCGCGAAGGTCCGCGTGGTGCCTGCGCCCCTCGCCGCCGTCGCGCTCGCCACGGGCGCCACGCTGCTCTTCTCCCTGCCGGTGGCCACGGTTGAGGTGCAGGGGCTCGTCGAGGCGGTGCGGATGCCGGACGCCGCCGCCTTCGGGGATCTCATGAGTCTCGGCGCCATCGGCACCGTCCTCGCGTTCGCCCTGATCGCGTCGGCGGAGAGCCTGTTCAGCGCGGCCGCGGTGGACCGGCTGCACGACGGTCCGCGCACGTCGTACGACAAGGAACTGATCGCGCAGGGCGCGGGCAACACCGTGTGCGGGCTGCTCGGCGCCCTGCCGATGACCGCCGTCATCGTCCGCAGCGCGGCCAACGTGCAGGCGGGCGCGCGGACGAAGGCGTCCCGCGTCCTGCACGGCGTCTGGCTGCTCCTCTTCGCGGCGCTGCTGCCCGCCGCGCTCGGCCTGATCCCGGTCGCGGCGCTCGCGGGTGTCCTCGTGCACGCGGGCTGCAAGCTCGTCCCCGTACGGCAGTTGGCCGAGCTGTGGCGCGAACACCGCGGTGAGGCGGTCGTCCTGGCCGTGACGGCCGCGGCGATCGTCACGGTGAGCATGTTCGAGGGCGTCCTCATCGGCCTCGCCCTCGCCGTCATAAAGACCGCGTGGGAGACGTCGCACGTGCATGTGGAGGTCGTCGACAAGGGCGCGGGCCCGATCCGCGTCCACCTGTCGGGCAACGCCACGTTCCTGCGCCTCCCCAAGATGCTGGACGCGCTTGAGGCGCTGCCCCAGGACCGCCCGATCGAGCTCGATCTCACGGGGCTGCGGCACCTGGACCACGCGTGCCGTACGTCCCTTGAGAACTGGGCGGCGCGGCACAGTGCGGAAGGCACCGATCCGGTGCGGGTGGCGTCCGGGGCCTGACTGTCCCCACCGGCTACCCGGCCCTTCATGCGCCGGACGGGCCATGATGGCGAGCCCGTCCGGCGGCATCGCGCCCTACCTCGCCCCGTACACCGGCTCGGGCGCCTGCGCCCCGGCGAGCAGCTTCAGCGCCGTGTCGCCCGCATCCGCCGGGGTCCAGCGTGCCCCCTTGTCGGCCGTCGGCCCCGGCCGCCAGCCCTCCATGACGGTGATGCGCCCCGCTTCGGCCTCGAAGACACGGCCCGTGACACCGGCGGACGCCTCGGACCCCAGCCAGACCACGACCGGCGACACGTTCTCCGGAGCCATCGCGTCGAAGCCGCCCTCCTCGGGCGCGGCCATGGTCTCCGCGAAGGTCTGCTCCGTCATCCGCGTCCGCGCGGCGGGCGCGATCGCGTTGACCCGCACTCCGTAGGACGCGAATTCGGCGGAGGCGACCATGGTGAGCCCGAGGATCCCGGCCTTGGCCGCGCTGTAGTTCCCCTGCCCGACACTCCCCGAAAGCCCGGCCCCGGAGCTGGTGTTGACCACGCACGCGTGCCGCGCGCGCCCCGCCTTCGCCTCGCCGCGCCAGTAGGCGGCCGCGTGCTTCAGCGGCAGAAAGTGCCCCTTCAGATGTACGCGCATCACCGCGTCCCAGTCGTCCTCCTCGAGGTTGACCAGCATCCGGTCCCGCAGGAACCCCGCGTTGTTGACCAGGGTGTCCAGCTGCCCGTACGTGTCGATGGCGGCCCGCACCAGGGATGCGGCGCCCTCGGAGGTGGCGATGTCGCCGCCGTGCGCGACGGCTTCGCCGCCCGCGGCGCGGATCTCCTCGACGACGTCGTGCGCGGGCCCGCCGGACGCTCCGGAGCCGTCGGGCCCCACACCGAGGTCGTTGACGACGACCTTGGCGCCCTCGGCGGCATACGCGCGCGCGTGCGCACGGCCCAGGCCCCGGCCCGCACCCGTGACGATCACGACGCGGCCCGCGCAGATTCCCGTGCGCGGCTTGTCGGCTGAGGTCATGCGTCCTCCTCGGTCATGTGGAACTCCTCGGACACGTTCAGTGGTTGACGGACGCGGCGTCCAGGAACGCGGGGCGTTCGCCGCCCCCGTGCAGGTGCAGTGCGGCGCCGCTGATGTAGCGCGCGCCGTCGGAGGCGAGGAAGACGCACGCGTCCCCGACGTCCGACGGCTCCGCGAGGCGGCCGAGCGGGATGGTGCGGGCGACCTGCGCGATGCCGTCCTCGTCGCCGTAGTGCAGATGGGCGCTCTCGGTGCGAGCGAGGCCGAGCACGACGGTGTTCACGCGCACCTTCGGGGCCCACTCGACGGCCATCGTGCGCGCGAGGTTCTCCAGGCCCGCCTTGGCCGCGCCATAGGCACCTGTGCCGGGCGACGGCCGCGAACCGCTCACGCTCCCGATCATGGTGATGCTGCCCCCGCCGGTCTCCTGGCCGCGCATGACCTCGTACGCCGCCAAGGACGCGTACAGCGGGGCCAGCAGGTTGAGTTCGACGATCTTGGCCTGGCGGGCGGGGGCCGACTCGGCAAGCAGCCCGAAGGGTGTGCCGCCCGCGTTGTTCACCAGCGCGTCCAACCGTCCGTGGTCGGCGGCCACATCGGCGAAGAACGTGTGCGCCGCCTCCGCCTCGCGCAGGTCGAGGGGCCGGAACTCGGCGGTGGCACCCGCGGCTTCGACCGGACGGTCCGGCGGCCTGCGGGCACAGACGACGACCCGAGCACCGGCGGCGAGGAAGCTGCGGGCGATGCCGGCGCCGACGCCTCGGGTGCCGCCGGTGACGACCACCACCTGTTGGGTGTCAGTCATCGCTGCTACCGTCCTAACTAACAAATGTTTGGTTGAAGGGCCTGGTTGAAAGGTAGCGGATCCTCTGATGTCTGTCTCCACCTCCACCCCGGACAAGGGCGTCGCCGCCGTCACCGTCGACTTCCCGCCCGTCAACGCCCTGCCCGTGCAGGGGTGGTTCGACCTGGCGGCAGCGGTGCGCGCGGCGGGCCGCGATCCCGAGACGCGCTGCGTCGTCCTAGCCGCCGATGGCCGTGGTTTCAACGCGGGCGTGGACATCAAGGAGATGCAGCGCGACAGCGGCCACAGCGCACTGATAGGCGCCAACCGCGGGTGCTACGAAGCGTTTTCGGCGGTCTACGAATGCGAGGTGCCGGTCGTGGCCGCGGTGAACGGCTTCTGCCTGGGCGGTGGCATCGGCCTGGTGGGCAACGCGGACGCGATCGTGGCGAGCGAGGACGCCACGTTCGGCCTGCCCGAGCTGGACCGGGGCGCTCTCGGCGCCGCGACGCATCTCGCCCGCCTGGTGCCGCAGCACCTGATGCGTGCCTTGTACTACACCTCACGCACGGCCACCGCGGCCGAGCTGCACGCGCACGGCTCCGTGTGGCGTGTCGTTCCACCCGCGGAACTGCGCGAGGCAGCCCTGGAGTTGGCCCGCGAGATCGCACAGAAGGACGGGACGCTGCTGCGGTTCGCCAAGGCCGCGATCAACGGCATCGACCCCGTCGACGTGCACCGCAGCTACCGCTTCGAGCAGGGCTTCACCTTCGAGGCGAACTTGAGCGGCCTGGCCGACCGCGTCCGCGAGGGCTTCGGACAGGAATCCGGCAAGGAAGAGAAGGCAGCGAAGGCAGCGAAGGAAGAGAAGGGCAGGGCATGAGGGACAAGACCATGACGCCCGACGAGATCGTGGGGCGCCTGCGGAGCGGGATGACGCTCGGCATCGGCGGCTGGGGCTCGCGCCGCAAACCCATGGCGCTGGTGCGGGCCCTGCTGCGGTCCGGCATCACGGACCTCACCGTCGTGTCGTACGGCGGCCCGGACATCGGCCTGCTCGCCGCGGCGGGCAAGATCCGCAAGCTGGTCACGGCGTTCACGACCCTCGACTCGATCCCCCTGGAGCCGCACTTCCGCGCGGCGCGCGAGCGCGGGGCCTTCGACCTGGTCGAGCTGGACGAGGCGATGTTCATGCAGGGCCTGACGGCCGGCGCCCAGCGGCTGCCCTTCCTGCCGATCCGCGCGGGCCTCGGTTCGGACGTCCTGCGGGTCAACCCCCAGCTGCGTACGATCACTTCGCCGTACGAGGACGGGGAGGAGCTTGTCGCCGTGCCCGCCCTGCGGATGGACGCGGCACTGGTTCATCTGAACCGCGCCGACCGCCTGGGCAACGCCCAGTATCTGGGCCCGGACCCGTACTTCGACGACTTGTTCTGCGAGGCCGCCGACACGGCGTACGTGTCGTGCGAGCGGATCGTCGAGTCGAGCGAGCTCACCGAGCGGGCGGCGCCGCAGACGATGCTGATCTCCCGGCACGCGGTGACGGGCGTGACCGAGACACCCAAGGGCGCGCACTTCACGTCGTGCGTGCCGGACTACGGCCGGGACGAGCCCTTCCAGAAGGCCTACGCCACCGCTGCGGGCGACACGGACTCCTGGAAGGAATTCGAGGAGCGCTTCCTCACCGGCACCGAGCAGGACTACCAAGCGGCCGTGCAGACCTGGCACAAGGAGCAGCGATGACGCAGACCGACCCGACGGCGGCGGCCCGCGCTCGCGAGACGGCCTCCGCGACCCCCGTCACTCGCGCCGAGTACTGCGTGATCGCCTGCGCCGAGGCCTGGCGGGGCGCCGGGGAGATCCTCGCGTCCCCGATGGGCACGGTCCCGGCGATCGCCGCCCGCCTGGCCAAGCTGACGTTCTCGCCGGATCTGCTCCTCACGGACGGGGAGGCGCTGCTGATCGGTGACGTGCCCGCCGTGGGGGCACCGTCGGCGGTGACGGAGGGCTGGTTGCCGTACCGCAGGCACCTGACGATGGTCATGGGCGGCAGGCGTCACGTGATGATGGGCGCGAGCCAGATCGACCGCTTCGGGAACCAGAACATTTCCTGCATCGGCGACTGGGCGCGGCCCAAGCGCCAGCTGCTCGGGGTGCGCGGAGCTCCGGTCAACACCCTCAACAACCCGGTGAGTTACTGGATCCCCCGGCACTCGACGCGTGTCTTCGTCGAGAAGGTCGACATGATCAGCGGTGTCGGTTACGACAGCGCGGCGGCGGCCGGTCCTTCCGCCACCCGCTTCCACGACCTGCGCCGGGTCGTGTCGGACCTCGGCGTCTTCGACTTCGGGGCGGCGGACCACGCGATGCGCCTGGTGTCCCTGCATCCGGGTGTGACGGTCGATCAGGTGCGTGAGTCGACCGGCTTCACGCTCGCGGCGGCGGACGACGTGCCCTGCACCCGCGAGCCGACGGCGGAGGAACTGCGGCTGATCCGGGACGTGGTGGACCCGCGTGGTCTGCGCGAGCGCGAGGTGCGCTCGTGACGTCCGCCCCGCCGGGCATGGAGACGGCGCTGACCAAGCTGGTCGGTGTCCGGTACCCGATCGTGCAGACCGGCATGGGCTGGGTGGCGGGCCCCCGCCTGGTCTCCGCGACGGCGAACGCGGGCGCCCTCGGCATCCTGGCGTCCGCGACGATGACCGTGGACCAGCTGCGCTCGGCCATCCGGGAGGTCAAGTCCCGTACGGACGAGCCCTTCGGGGTCAATCTCCGCGCCGACGCGGGCGACGCGCGGGACCGGGTGCGGGTCATCGTCGACGAGGGAGTGCGGGTCGCGTCCTTCGCGCTGGCCCCCTCGCAGGAGCTGATCGCGGAGCTGAAGGACGCCGGGGTGGTCGTCATCCCGTCCATCGGCGCGCGTCGGCATGCCGAGAAGGTCGCCGCGTGGGGCGCGGACGCGGTCGTCGTGCAGGGCGGCGAGGGCGGCGGGCACACGGGCGAGGTCGCCACGACCGTGCTGTTGCCGCAGGTCGTGGACGCGGTGGACATTCCGGTGATCGCGGCAGGCGGCTTCTTCGACGGGCGGGGGCTCGTCGCCGCGCTCGCCTATGGCGCGGCAGGGGTCGCGATGGGCACACGCTTTCTGCTCACCTCGGACTCGACGGTGCCGGACGCGGTCAAGGCGCGCTATCTGGCCGCGTCGGTCAAGGACGTCACGGTGACCACTCGGGTGGACGGTCTCCCGCACCGGATGCTGCGGACGGATTTTGTCGCTTCGCTGGAGAAGTCGGGGCGGACGGCGTCCCTCGCGCGGGCCGTGCGGCACGCTGCGGCGTTCCGGAAGATGTCCGGGATGGGGTGGGGGGAGATGGTCCGGGACGGGCTTGCGATGCGGCACGGCAAGGGGATGACGCGGAGTCAGGTCCTGCTGGCCGCGAATACGCCGATGATGTTGAAGGCGGCGATGGTGGACGGGCTGCCGGAGGCGGGGGTCATGGCCTCCGGGCAGGTGGCGGGCGTCATCGAGGATCTGCCGTCGTGCGAGGAGCTGGTTTCGGGGGTGATGGTGGAGGCGGCCGAGGTGGTGGGTCGGCTGCGGCTGAGCTGAGCAGGCCGGTGGCCCTTCCCCGATCCTGTCTCTCCCCGAAACTGGCTGCGCCGGGCCTTGCGCGCCGTCGATCACCGGCTTCGCCGAGTTGCGTCCTTCATCGCCGGGCGGGCCGAAATGCGCCCGCCCGGTTTGCGGTTGGGCAGCACTCGGTCGGGGACGGGGGGCGCCGACGGGGGGACGCCCCCGCTCAGACCCCCGCCACCTCCAAGGAAGCCCGTGCCCGGGCGACCAAACCGTCGGCCCCGCAGGACTCGGCCAGGGCAAGGCCCCGCGCCAACTCGCTCGCGGACCCCGCCGCGATCCCGTACTCGACTCGCGCGACCGCATGCTCATAGGCGCACGGCGAAGCCTCCAGACAGGCGACGGCTCGTGCGTACAGCTCGACCGCCCGCTGTCCGCTCTCCAGGGACGCCGCGCACAGCAGCGCCTCGCCGATCGCCGTCTCCGTACCGAAGAGCTCCGCCTGGACCCGTGCGTCCGCGGCCAGTTCGGCGGCCCGCCGCGGATCCTCCACGGCGAGTGCGCGGGCGAGGGCATACGCCCAGGGGTTGACGACCGTGTTGTAGCGGCCGCGTTCGTTCGCCGTCTTCGCCGCCACCTCCAACTCGCTGATGCCCTCGGGCCGTTGTTCCATGGCGAACAGCAGGCGGCCCCGCACGGAGTGGATGTCGGGCAGGAGGATCGTGGACGGGTAGGGCGGCGCGATGCCGTAGCGGTCGGCGATCTCCTGTGCTTCGTCGGCCCTGCCCCGGGCGAGCAGTGTGTCGATGAGCTTGCACGCCGCGTCCCAGTGCATCGGGAGGCCGCTGCCGACACGGTCGGTGAGACGAAGGCTCTCCCGCAGCGAGGCCTCCGCCTCGGCGAGACGGCCGCGCCTGCGGTACACCAGGCCCAACCAGGCCTTGGCGACGGCCAGGTGGCCGCCGCTCCAGCCCGCCGCCTCGTAGGCACGGACCCCCTCGGCGAAGACACTCTCGGCGCGGTCGAGGCGGTCGGTGAAGATGTAGGCGCCGCCCAGCATCTTCAGGAGCTCGAAGCCCCACTCCGTGTCGGTCCAGCCGAGCCCGGGCGCGAGGCGGCCGTTGACGAGGGAGCGGTCGCAGAGCTCGACGATCTCCTCTGCGTTCTCCCCGCGGGTCATGGCGTCGAAGGCGCGCAGGATCAGCAGCGCACGTTCGGAGTTGTCGCGACCCCGCAGCGGTCCCGCGAGCGAGGCGAGCCGGCGCGAACGTCCCGTCGCGTCCTCCTCGCGCGAATAGATGCCCTCCCACATGTAGTGGACGCCCAGCAGCCGCAGCCGGTCGGGGCCGGGTTCGAGGCGGGCGGCCTCGGCGTCCACGACGCGCAAGGCCTCCTCCAACTGGTCGTTGTGCACCAGGGCTTGGGAGAGACGGCACACCGCGTCCACACGCAGCTTGCGGTCGAGGCCCGGCGTGTGGAGCGCCTGGCGCAGGTGGCCGATGGTCGTGGCGGGCGAGGTGAGGAGCGTGGCGCAGCCGAGTTCGTAGAGCACGCGCGCGTGGGTCTCGGGCAGCGGCGGTTCCCGCAGGGCGCGTTCGAGGCAGCGGCGGGCCGCGTCCGGCGCGCCGACCGCGAGGTGCTCGGCCGCCGCCTGGCGCAACTGCTTGACCAGTTCGGGGTCGTCGTCGGGGTGGACCTCCAGGAGGTGCCGGGAGGCGGCCGCCGCGCCTCGCCCCGACAGCGTGACGGCCCAGGCGGCCTGGCCGTGCATCGCGGTGCGGGTGGCGGGCGGGATCGAGCGGTAGACGGTGCTCGCGATCAGCGGATGGACGAACTCCAGGCCCTGGTCGGCGCCGAGCAGGATGCGCGCGGTCCGCAGCCGCTCCGCGCACCGCTCGGCCGTCTCGCGGGTCATCCCGGCGAGCGAGGCGGCGAGGTCGAGCGGGATGGCGGTGCCGAGGATCGCCGCCGCCCACGCGAACCGCGTGACGTCCGTGCCGAGTCCTTCGAGACGGGCGACCAGTCCGCGGCCGCGGGCCGAGCGGTTCAGGGCGCGCAGTTCGGCGGCGGAGCCCTCCACCGGCTCGAGATCACTGTCCTGCACCTTGGCGAGTAGTTCCACGGATTCGTACGGATTGCCGCCGGTGACCGCCCACACCTCGCGGCAGAACGGCGCGTCCGCGTGCTCGCCGAGGGTGGCGCGGGTGAGTCCGGCCGCCGCGTCCGGGGTGAGCGCGCGCAGCGGGGGCGTGGGGCGGGCCGCCCTGCCGACCGCCGCGAGGTGGCGCGCACTTTCGCCGATGGCGTCGTCCGGACGGTGGGCGACCACCACGAGGACGGGCAGTTCGTCGAGGCGCTGGGCGAACGCGGCCAGCCAGTGCAAGGTCTCCTGGTCGGCCCAGTGCGCGTCGTCGATGAGCAGGACGAGCGGCCAGTGCACCCCCGAGAGGCGCGCGACCGCCTCGACCAGGCCGTCGCACACACCCTGCGGGTCGGCCTGACGGCCGGCCGGTTCGGCTATGCCGAGGGCGGGGCCTGCGATCTCGTACCAGTCGCCGAGATACTCCCGTGCCTCTTCGGGAGAGAGGCCGACGAGTGCCGGCTGCAGCAACTGGCGTACGACGTTGAAGGGGACGGAGGTGACGGTCTCGCCACCCCGCGCGGACCACACCACGGCCCGCCCTTCCGCGATGCGGCGCACCTCGGACAGCAGCGCCGTCTTGCCGATCCCCGCCTCGCCCTGGAAGACGAGCAGCCCGCCCGCCGTCGTCGCGTCGGAGCACAGCTCGTCAACGGCCCGTGCGGCCGCGGCGAGTTCCGCATCACGCTCCCACAGCGGGGCCCCGGTCCCACCTCCGGGCCGTCCCTGCGTCATCGCGCTACCTCCCGGGGTCGCTCAATCGACGTACAGACATCGAGACTAGCTGGGGAGAGGGCCTCGCGGTGCGGGGTCCGGCCAGCAACTCCCGCAAGGAGTGAGGGACGTGCCAGGAACTGGACGCGGTCAGAGGCGCTCGATGATGGTCACGTTCGCCTGGCCGCCACCTTCGCACATGGTCTGAAGGCCGAACCGGCCGCCTGTGCGCTCCAGTTCGTGCAGGAGCGTCGTCATCAATTTGACGCCGGTCGCCCCCAGCGGGTGGCCGAGGGCTATCGCGCCGCCGTTGACGTTGACCCTCTCCGGGTCTGCCCCGGTCTCCTTCAGCCAGGCGAGGACGACCGGCGCGAACGCTTCGTTGATCTCGACGAGGTCGATGTCGCCGATGCTCATGCCGGTCTTCTTGAGGGCGTACGCAGTGGCGGGGATCGGCGCGGACAGCATGCGGATCGGGTCCTCGCCGCGCACCGAGAGGTGGTGGATGCGGGCGCGGGGCGTCAACCCGTGCTCCCGCACGGCCCGTTCACTGGCGACGAGCATGGCGGCCGCGCCGTCAGAGACCTGCGAGGAGCAGGCGGCGGTGATGGTGCCCTCGTCCAGGACGGGCTTGAGCCCTGCCATCTTCTCCAGGGTCGTGTCGCGGCGCGGGCCCTCGTCGGTGGTCACGTCCGCGTACGCGGTGAGTTCGCGGTCGAAGCGGCCCTCGTCGATCGCGCGGACGGCCCGCTGATGCGAGCGGAGCGCGAACTCCTCCATGTCACGGCGGGATATGCCCCACTTCTCCGCGATCAGCTGGGCGCCGTGGAACTGGTTGACCGGCAGGTCTCCGTAACGGGCGCGCCAGCCCTCGCTGCCCGCGTACGGGCCTTCGGTGAGGCCGAGCGGTTCGGCGGCCTGCCGGGAGGCGAAGGCGATGGGGATCATCGACATGTTCTGTGTGCCGCCCGCGACGACGAGGTCCTGCGTGCCGGACAGGACTCCCTGCGCCGCGAAGTGCACGGCCTGCTGCGAGGATCCGCACTGCCGGTCGATCGTCACGCCGGGCACTTCTTCGGGGAGGCCGGCCGCGAGCCAGGAGGTGCGGGCGATGTCACCGGCCTGCGGGCCGACCGTGTCCAGGCAGCCGAAGACGACGTCCTCGACGGCGGCGGGGTCGATTCCGGTGCGCTCGACGAGTGCCTTCAGGACATGGGCTCCCAGGTCGGCGGGGTGGACGGCCGAGAGGCCGCCCTTGCGCCTGCCGACGGGGGTGCGGACCGCTTCGACGATGTAGGCCTCGGCCATGACTGCGTACTCCTCGTGCTCCTCGGGCGGTGCGCGGTCGCCGGCGTGACGACGCGCTCTCTACGTGCGTACGGCGATGCCGTCCAGGACCATCGAGAGGTACTGGCGGGCGATCTCCTCGGGGCTGTGGCCTCCCCCGGGGCGGTACCAGGACGCGGCGACCCAGACGGTGTCGCGCACGAAGCGGTAGGCGAGCCGGATGTCCAGGTCGTCGCGGAAGACGCGCTCCGCGACTCCGCGCTCCAGCGTCGTCAGCCACGTCTTCTCGAAGCGCTGCTGCGAATCGGTCAGGTACTGGAAGCGCGCCTGCGCGACCAGGTGCTTGGACTCCTTCTGATAGATGGCGACGGCGGAGCGGTGCCGGTCGATCTCCCGGAAGGACTCGGTGACGAGCGCCTCGAGGGTCTCGCGGGGGCCGAGCCGCGACTGGAGCACGGTGTCGTACCCGTCCCACAGCTCGGCGAGGAAGGTGGAGAGGATCTCTTCGAGCATCGACTCCTTGGAGTCGAAGTGGTAGTAGAGGCTGCCGGCGAGCATGCCGGCGGCGTCCGCGATCTTGCGGACCGTGGTCGCGTTGTACCCCTGCTCCGCGAAGACGTCCGCCGCGATGGCGAGGAGTTCGCGCCGTCGCTCGGGCGAGGGGCTCACAGCGGCCTTCTTCTTCGTGGTGCTGCCCTGCTTCTTCGTGGTGCTGCTCTGCTCTGTCGTGGTGCTGCTCTGCTTCGGTTTCGACACACGGTCATTCTCCGCCTAGGCGTGCTGGTTGCTGACCGAGACCGTCTCCCCCGTCATGTACGAGGAGTACTCACTGGCCAGGAAGACGATGACGTTGGCTATCTCCCAGGGCTCGGCATGGCGCCCGAACGCCTCGCGGGCGGTGAGCTCCTCGAGGAGCTCGGGCGAGGTGACCTTCGCGAGGTGCGGGTGCATGGCGAGGCTGGGCGACACCGCGTTGATCCGTATGCCGTGGGGCGCGGCCTCGACGGCGGCGCAGCGGGTGAGGGCCATGACGCCCGCCTTCGCCGCGGCGTAGTGCGCCTGGCCCGCCTGGGCGCGCCAGCCGAGCACCGAGGCGTTGTTCACGATCACGCCGCCCCGGTCGGCGGCCCGCATGCGGCGCAGGGCGGCTCTGGTGGAGCGGAACGTGCCGTTCAGCGTCACGTCGATGACTCTGTCCCACTGCTCGTCGGTCATTCCGGTGAGCTCGGCGGTGCCACCGAGTCCCGCGTTGTTCACGACGACGTCCAGGCCGCCGTGGCGCTGCTCGGCCAGGTCGTACAGAGCCTGCACCTGGGCTTCGTCCGTGACGTCGCACGGCGTCCCGTCGACCCGGTCGGCGCCGAACTCCCCGGCCAGCGCCTCCACCGTCTCCTTCGTGCGCCGCGGGTGGGCGTCGCCGATGACGATGCGCGCGCCTTCCTCCAGGAACCGCCGGGCGGTGGCGCCGCCGATGCCCGCTCCGGCCGCGGCGGTGATGACGGCGGTGCGGCCCAGGAGCAGACCGTGCCCCGGCACGTACGCGGGTGCGTCCATGCTCGGCCCCCTTAGCTCTCGACTCGCTCTCGACGACTGGCTCGACCTCAGGGTAATCTACCAAACACTTGTTAGGGAAGACTGCTGGGGAAGTACCGGAGAAGAACCGACCGAAGAGGTGGGCCACTGATGGATCTCGACTTCACCGCCGGGGAAGGGGAGTTCAGGCAGCGGGCGCGCGACTGGCTCGGCGGGCACGTGCCCGCCGAGCCGCTCCCGTCGCTGGAGACCCGGGAGGGTTTCGCGGCCCACCGCGCCTGGGAGGGCGTGCTCGCGGTCGACCGCTGGTCGGTGGTCTCCTGGCCCGAGGAGTACGGCGGGCAGGGCGTCGACATCGTCAAGTGGCTGGTGTTCGAGGAGGAGTACTTCGCCGCGGGCGGCCCCGGCCGTGTCTCGCAGAACGGCATCAACCTCCTCGCGCCGACCCTCTTCGACTTCGGCACCGACGAGCAGCGCGCACGCGTACTGCCCCCGATGGCGAGCGGCGAGGTGATCTGGGCGCAGGCCTGGTCCGAGCCGGAGTCGGGCTCGGACCTGGCGTCTTTGCGCTCCACCGCCCGGCGCACGGAGGGCGGATGGCTGATCAGCGGGCAGAAGACCTGGTCGTCCCGGGCCGCGTTCGCCGACCGCGCGTTCGGCCTGTTCCGCAGCGAGCCAGCCGTCGACCCCGCCAAGCCGCACCGGGGGCTTACGTACCTGATGTTCCCGCTCGACGCGGACGGCGTGACCGTCCGGCCCATCGGGCGTCTGGACGGCAAACCCGCGTTCGCCGAACTCTTCCTGGACGACGTCTTCGTGCCGGACGAGGACGTGATCGGCGAACCGGGCCAGGGCTGGCGGATCGCCATGTCGACGACGGGCAACGAACGGGGCCTGACGCTGCGCTCCCCCGGCCGCTTCGTCGCCGCGGCCGACCGCCTGGTGCGGCAGTGGCGCGCGGACGGCGACCCCGCGGACACCGCGCTGCGCGACCGGGTGGCCGACACCGTGATCGGGGCCCGCGCCTATCAGCTGTTCACCTGGGCCAGCGCATCGCGCTTCGCGGCGGGCGAGACGATCGGCGCGGAGTCGAGCCTGAACAAGGTCTTCTGGTCCGAGTACGACATCGCGCTGCACGAGACCGCGCTGGACCTCCTGGGCGCGGAGGGCGAGTTGGCGGACGACGGCAACGCATGGGCGGAGGGGTACGTCTTCTCGCTCGCCGGGCCGATCTACGCGGGCACGAACGAGATCCAGCGCGACATCATCGCCGAGCGGCTGCTCGGACTGCCGAAGGGACGCCGCTGATGAGGTTCCTCCTCGACGACGAGCAGCGCGAGTTCGCGCGCTCGCTCGACGCGATGCTGACGGCGGCCGACACTCCGGCGGCCGCGAGAGCGTGGGCCACAGGGGACCACGCGCCGGGGCGCGTCGTGTGGGGACGCCTCGCGGATGCGGGCGTGTTCGCGCTCGCCGTCCCTGTGGAGTACGAGGGGGTGGGGCTGCTCCCTGTCGAAGTCGCCGTCGCCTTTGTCGAGTTGGGGCGGCATGCGGTGCCAGGCCCGGTGGTCGAGACGGTGGCGGCGGGCGCGCTGCTCACCCGCCTCGCCGAACTGGGCGAGGCGGCCCCCGCCAAGCGGCTCCTTCCGCCCGTGGCCTCCGGGGAGGCCGTAACAACACTCACCCTCCCCCAAGGGGGGCCGTACGCGCTGGACGCGGACGCGGCGACACTACGACTGACCGCCACGGACGGTGAGCTGCGCCTGGCCTCCGCGCACGCGCGCGTGGAGCGGTCGTTGGACCCGGTGCGGCGCCTGGCGCGCCTGAGGCCGGGCGGCGAACTCCTTGCCTCGGGCCCGTCGGTGACGGAGGCCTCCCGGTGGGCGGCCGACTGGGCCTCGCTCGCGACGGCCGCGCAGGCCTTGGGGGTCGGGCTCGCGCTGCTCGACAAGACGGTCGCGTACGTGAAGCAGCGCACCCAGTTCGGCACGCCGATCGGCGCCTTCCAAGCGGTCAAGCACCGCCTCGCGGACGTCCTGATAGGCCTCGAGTTCGCCCGGCCCCTGCTGTACGGGGCGGCGTTGACCCTGGACACGGCGGACGTGGCCGCGGCGAAGGCAGCGGCGAGCGAAGCCGCGTACGGCGCCGCACGAGCGGCGCTGCAACTCCACGGGGCGATCGGTTACACGGCGGAGTACGACCTGTCGCTGTGGCTGACGAAGGCGCGAGCACTGCGCACCGCCTGGGGCAGCCCCGGGGACTGCCGACGACTGGTGCTGTCCGGAAGCCGGGGGCTCGGCTGACGTGCGAGCTCGGCCGCCCGCAAAACATGTCCGGAGGCCGCGGGTCCGGCTGGCCTACGCTTCGAGCGCCCGCGAAACCGTCGCCCCAAGTTCCACGCACCGCCCCCCCCTCACACGTGCTCCCATCCCCCCTCACCCACCTGCTCGCGAGCGATCCGGCGCCACTCCCGCAGGCCGCCCGGGAGCGGCCAGGCCCAGGTGGGGCGGTGTGCCGTGCGCAGCTCGTCGAGGCGGCGGGCGAGGGCCGGTCCTGCGAACTCGGCGCCGTCGGGGACGGTCGGACCCTGCGCGGCGCGCAGTTCGGTGAACCTCGCGAGCTCCGCCGCGTACGTCGCGACGGCCCGTTCCGTGCCGGTGTCCACCTCGTCCTGCGGGACGGTTCGTCGCAGTTCCAGGACGGCCGGTTCCACGGATTCGGCCATGGCAGCGGCCAGCCGGGCATGACCGTCCAGGACGAGATAGCTGTCGAGCCCGCTCACCCACCAGAGCAGTACGGGCGGCAGCGTGCCGTCCCTCGCCTGCTTGCGGTACGCCTTGACCCGGGAGTCGTCGGCGTCCGGCATGGCGCGCAGCGGAAGGATCTCCCAAGAGCCGTTGTGGATGAACCAGTCCATGTACCCGTCGGGATCACCCTCTACGAGCAGCTCGCGCCAGTACTCTCCCTGCGGCACACCTCGGTGGTTCGGCCGGAGGAGCAGCGGGTCCGGGGACAGGACCCAACGCCCGTCGTGCAGAGGGCTGTCGGGTGACGCGGCGAGCAGGGCCGCGAAGTGGTGGGCCCAGCGCTGCCGGGAGCCTCCGAAGGCACGGGCCATCTGTGCGCGCAGGGGTGGGACGAGGGGGCGGTAGCGGCCGGTCCGGTAGAAGTCGACTCCGTGGCGGTCAGGATCCACCAGGGCGAGCAGCAGCGGAACCGCGGTGGCTCCCTGGGTCAGGAGCAGGCGGTTTGCGGCGGTTCGCGGGCATAGACCGGGTCGTGGTCGTTCGCGCACATCGAGGAGCAGGGCGCTCCAGGTGCCGTCGGTTCGGGTGAGGTTCGTGCGTCGCGTCCGCGTACGCAGACCGGGTGAACCCGTGGTGGACATGGACAACTCTCTCCCTCCCCCTGCCGGGATGGCCTGAACTGGATCGTACGTGCGAGTGCACGGGCCCCGTCATCGCTGCGATGATCAAACACACCCGTGAGGAGAGCGAAAGGGGCAGCACGTGCGCGTAATCGGGCTGATGTCGGGGACTTCGTACGACGCCATCGACGCCGCGGCGGCCGACCTGACGATCGACGGCGACCGTCTGCTGCTCTCTCCCCTGGGTCTCATCACCCGCGGGTACGACGAAGCGCTGCGGACGGCTCTGGGCGCCGCGCTGCCGCCCGCCGCCACCACGCTGGCGGACGTCTGCCGCCTCGACACCCGCATCGGCCAGGCCTTCGCCGCGGCGGCGGCCGAGGCGGACCGCGAACTGTGCGACGGGCGCGCCGAGTTGGTCGCGTCGCACGGGCAGACGGTCTACCACTGGGTGGAGGACGGCCAGGTGCACGGCACGCTGCAGATCGGGCAGCCCGCGTGGATCGCCGAGCGGACGGGGCTGCCGGTGGTCGCCGATTTCCGCCCCCGCGACATCGCCGCGGGAGGCCAGGGCGCGCCCCTGGTCAGCATCGTCGACCGGATGTGGCTGCGCGGCAGGCCCGGCGCCCCCGCCGCGCTGAACCTCGGCGGCATCGCCAACATCACCGCCCCGGACGGCACCGCCTTCGACACGGGCCCCGCCAACGCCCTCATCGACGCGGCCGTGCGTGAACTGACCCGGGAGCGGCTCACGTACGACCTCGACGGCGAGATGGCCGCGCGCGGCACGGTCGACGAGGGGCTGCTCGCGGTCCTCCTGGCCGAGCCGTACTACGCGCGGCCCGCCCCGAAGACCACCGGCAAGGAGCTCTTCCACCTGCCCTATCTACAGGCGGCGCTCTCCGGGTACGAGGCCATCACCCCGGAGGACGTCGTCGCCACGCTCACCCGGCTCACCGCCCGCACGGTCGCCGACGCCGTCAGGTCCGTCGACGCCTCCGAGGTCATCGCCTCCGGCGGCGGCACGCGCAATCCGACGCTGATGGCGTTCCTGCGGGCCGAGTTGGGGGGCAAGGTCCCGGTGCGCACCTCCGACGAGCTCGGCCTTCCGTCCGCCGCGAAGGAGGCGTACGCCTTCGCGGTCCTCGGCTTCCTGACGGCGCACGGGCTGCCGGGGACGGTGCCGGAAAGCACGGGGGCCCGGCATGCGAGCGTGCTGGGGTCGATCACTCCGGGGCGGGCCGGGGTGCGGGTGCCCGCGCCCGAGGGCGGCGGGCCGGTGCGGTTGGTGGTGGACGGGCGGGGCGGGTGAACTGGCCTCCCTCTCGGGCGAGTACGGCTGAGGCCCTTGGGTGAGTTGTGCCGAGCGCAGCTGGGCGAGTTGCGCCGAGTGGAGCTGGGCGAGTTGTGCTGAGTGCGGCGGCCGAACGGGGCCGAACGGTGACCTCCGTAGAGGCCCTAGAGGCCCCCTCTCATCCCGCTTTCACCGAATGCTCATACCCTGACGCCCATGACCCAGGTAACCCCTCCCGGCTGGTACCCCGACCCCGGCCAGACGACTGACGGCCCCCGTACCGAGCGCTGGTGGGACGGGAACGTATGGACGGACCAGGTCCGCGCGGTGGGTTCCGCCACCGCCGGGTGGGGCGATTCCGCCCCTGCGGCTCCCCCGGCCTATCCGCCCACCGCCCCGACTGGTGTCCCGACAGGTGCCGCCCCTGGCGCGCCCCTGGCCTATCCCTCCTACCCGGGACAGCCCACCACCCCTCGGCGCGGCCTTCGCACAGGCATAGCCGTGGGCGTGGCCCTCGTGGTGCTCGCCGTGATAGGCGGCGGCGTCTACTTCCTGACCGCCGACGACGACGGGGACAGCGAAAGCGCCGCCAAGCCCCCCTCGTCCTCCGCCCCCTCGAAGCCCGGCTCGCCCAAGGACCCGCAGGACCCCGAGCAGTCCCAGCCCCCCGGCGGCCCCTCCGCGCCGCCCACCGAGGAGGGCTACGCCACCGACATGCTCAGCGGCATCAGCCTCCCCGTACCCGACGGCTGGACCGGCGCGACCGGCCAGCGCGGCGGCGCATCGGTGAGCGTGGACCCTTACCCGTGTCCCGGCGAAGCCTCCAAGACCTGCAGCCGCGGCGGCGCGTACTCCGGACCCGCCGAGGCGTTCAAGGTCGACGCCAAGACGGCGGAGGCCGCTGCCAAGGCCGACATCGCCGTGAACGCCAAGGAGTCCTACGGCGGCAAGACCTACGGCAAGATCACCTCGCACAAGGAGCTGGAGTCCAAGGCCGTCACCGTCGCCGGCCAGAAGGGCTACCTCGTCCGCTGGAAGGCTGTCACCGAGAAGAGCGACGACGGCTACGTCCAGTCCCTCGCCTTCCCCTCCCCCTCCGACAAGTCGGCGCTCGTCATCGTCCGCTTCGGCATCGACGTCAACGACAAGTCGCCGAAGGTGTCCGTCATGGACGAGATCACCAAGGGGATCAAGGCCGCGGCGGGCGGCGGGGGCGGCAACGGCCAGGAAGTCTGACGGGGCGTCGCGCGGCCCCGGCCGGGAACGTCAGAGCCGGGCGGGCGGAACCACGAAGGTTTCGGCCCGCCCGGCCAAGGGCGGCCACGCCACCCCCGTCCCCACGGTGCGGCGCGGCTCAGGCAGATCGGGGTCCGTCATCCACCGGGCCCCGGTCCACGATCAGGTGGGTCTGGTCAGACCCAGTGCGGGCAGCAGGCACGCCTCCACAAATTCGGACAGGTACTCCTCGTCCGCTTGCTTGCCCTCGAGGACCGGGCGGGCCCGGACCACGCCCATGAGCTGAGCCGTGATGAACCGCGTGGCCGGATGGTCCGCGGCGATCTCGCCCCGGGCCACTCCCCGCTCGACCAGGTCGTCGAGCGCCCGGGTCTCCGGCTCCACCAGCGCCTCGCGCAGCGCGCTGCGCAGATCCTCGTCCTGCAGCACCGCGTGGCTCAGCGCCTGCACCAGCATGCTGTCCCGGGTCGACCACTCCCCCGCGGCCCGCGCCGCCTCGCGCAGATCACCGGCGAGCGTGCCGGTGTCGATGCCCGCGAAGCGCACACAGCGGTTGGCGCGCAGCGCGGCGGCCACGAACTGGGGCTTCGTCTTCCACTGGCGGTAGAGCGTGGACTTGCTGCACCGGGTGGTGGAGGCCACGCCTTCCATGGTCACGGCGTCGTACCCGCACTCGCGGAGCTGGTCGAGGACGGCGTCGTAGAACTCCTGCTCACGCTCGGGCGTGATCTTGGAGCGGCGCGACGAGCCCACGGGGTCCGCTGTGCCTGCGTCTGCTGCCCGGTCCGGCGACGTCATGACTCTTCTCCTCGATGCGGCGGCTTCGACCGACCCTATCGATACGCCAGTGTACCGGTACGCGTCCGTATCGGTACACTGGCGTATCGGTACACTGTCGTATCGATGAGTGGGGCGCTCCGGACAGAGCGAAACGCTTCCTCGCTCACTACCCGCACCACCCAGTCATCACGTAAAGGGGCCGGGGGATGGAATCCCGAACCGAGCCTGCCGAAAGGGAACCGGACATAGCCGTCCGGGAGCCGGACACATCTGCCCGACCGCCCCTCGTCCGCGAGCTCCTCCTCGTCGTAGGACTCTTTCTCGTCTACAAATTCGGCAGGCAGCTGGCCAACGGCCACACCGGTGAGGCCTTCCGCAACGCCCACCACGTGTGGGACGCCGAACGCACCCTGCGCCTGCCGGGCGAGGGCGCCGTGCAGGACGCGCTGCTCAGCAGCGACACCCTGGTGCACATCGCGAACACCTACTACGCGACCGTGCACTTCCCGGCCACCGCGCTGTTCCTGATCTGGCTCTACCTGCGCCGGCCCCGGCACTACGTATGGAGCCGGCGGGTGCTCGCCGCCCTGACCGCGGCGGCTCTCGTGCTGCACCTGACCTTCCCCCTGGCGCCGCCCCGGCTCCTTGAAGCGACAGGGCTCGTGGACACCGGGCAGGTGTACGGACCCACCGTCTATGGCTCCACCCCGCAGACCGACTCGATGGCCAACCAGTTCGCCGCGATGCCGTCCCTGCACTTCGGGTGGGCGCTGATGCTCGCCGTCGGCCTCATCGCCGCGACCTCGTCGCGGTGGCGGTGGCTGTGGCTGCTGCATCCGCTGATCACCCTGCTCGTGGTGGTCGGGACCGCCAACCACTACTGGCTCGACGCCATCGCGGTGACCGCGCTGCTCGGCATCGCGTTCGCCGTGATCAAGCTGCCGGATCCCGCGCGCTCGCTCGTCGTGCGCCGCCACGCGCCCGCCCCCGAGCCGGCCGCCGCGGGGGTCCGACGGTGAACGCCACACTCCTCGCCGTCGCGCTCTCGCTCGTGTCGGCCGCCGCGTACGCCTCCGCCGCCGTGGCCCAGGAACGCCTCGCCTCCCGCATCACGGGCACCGGCAACGGCTTCCTGCGGCTGCTCGGCAGCGGGGCCTGGTGGTCGTCCGTCGGGCTCAACGCGTCCGCGGCGCTGCTGCACGTGGCGGCCCTGAAGTACGGTCCGCTCACCCTGGTCCAGCCGCTCGGCGCGCTCACCCTGGTCGCCGCCGTGCCGCTGGGCGCGCGGCTCGCGGGGCGGCGGGTCACCCCGCTGGAGTGGCGCGGCACGGGCCTCACGCTCATCGGCCTCGGCGCCCTGCTCCTCACGGCTTCCGGGCCCGCGCCCGACGACAGGCTGACCCTGACGGAGGCGCTGGCCGTGGCGGGCGCGACGATGGCCGTGATCGGTGTCCTCTCCCGTCCGGGTACGCGGCCGGGGCTGCGTCACGCGACGGCTTCCGGGTTCGCCTCGGGCGTCGCGTCCGCGCTCACGCAGACCGTGACGGTCGCCGCCACGGACCGCTCGGGTCCGCTGCTCAGCCCGCAGGTGATCGTCGTGGCGCTGCTCGTCGCCGCGTTCGCCGTGGGCGGCCTCTTCCTGTCCCAGACCGCGTATCGCGGAGGCCTGGGGGCGCCGCTCGCCGTCGTCACCCTGGCCAACCCGGTGGCCGCGGCCGCCATCGGCCTGACGTTGCTCGGGGAGCGGCTGCAGGGAGGCGTGGCCGGTCTTTTCCTGGCGGCCGGGGGTGCGGCGATCGCGGCGTACGGCGTGGTGGTCCTCACCCGGTCACCGCGCGACGAGGCGCGCGCACCGGTCTCCGGACCCGCCGTTGACCTACGGCTGGTAGAGCTCTCGGGCGCGGGCCAGGTCCAGAGGCCCGTCCTGGTGCAGGTCCAGGAAGAAGTCCACCTGCCACGCCTGCGCACCGGTGGCCTGACCGTTCGTGGTGATCACCCAGGGCGGGTAGACGCGGAAGGCTCGTTTCCCACCAAAACCGTCTGCTGATACGACACCGTGGTCGCGGAGCGCGTCCACGGGAAAGACGAACTGGCCGAACTGGTCACGGTCGCGGGTGCTGATGACAAAGAGGTCGACGGGGTCCGTGGCATCGAAGGGCTGGATGGGCCCGGCCGGGGACCTCTTCCAGACGGTGACGAATTGGCCGACCTTGGTGGGGGTCGTCCTGGCCGCGCGGAACCGGAGGGAGAGGCCGTCAAGGGTGAACTCGTGCGCTGCGTAAGCGGCACCCTCGGCTTCGGGCACCGGCCGCGAGCAGGTGAACCCGCAGGGGTCGTAGACGAGCGCCTTCGCCGCAAGGAGATCCGGGTGGGCCGAGGCGGTGTCCGGCCACGGCCTGAGATCGGATGAGTACTCGCGGTTCGTTGTCATTCGGCCACCCTGTCACGGGTACTTGGACGCGGTCGGCTCGACCTGGGGCGCTCTCGAAACGGCGTCGGCCGCGCCCCAGGATTCCGGGGCGCGGCCGATGGCGTACGAGATGCGGGACCGTCACCCGAAGCCGCGGGAGTCCTGCTTCAGTGCCGTGTCGACCGTCAGGGCCGTCGCCACGACGAGGCTCAGGAGCGGCTCGGGCAGCTGGTAGTGGATCTGCAGGACGTAGTTGTCCGCGGTCGTGAACATCGTCTTGGCGAGGCCTTCCCAGGTCTTCGTGATCCGGGCGACCTCGTTGTCCGCGTGGTCGACGATCGAGAAGTTCCAGGCGCGCCAGTTCTCGGCCTTGATCGCACCGGCCTGCTGGCCGTTGACCATGATCGCGAAGTTGATCTTCCCGATCATGTTCTGCTGGACGATCTCACCGATCGGCTGGCCGTCGGCGCGCTCGACGATGACGCGCGACTTCATGAACTTGCGGGGGCGGGTCAGCTGGAGCACCGGCTGGCCGTACGCGTCGCGGATCTCGAGCTTGTGGGTCATGAACTGGTCGATGCTGGAGACGAAGCGCGCGACCTTCTTCAGCGTGCTCTGACCGACCTGGACGACCGAGCCGAGCACGTTGCCCGCCTGGTCCATCACGCTGTACTCGTTCGTCAGCTCGATGAGCTTGGCCTTCTGGTTCACCACAAGGACCGGCTCGGTGAAGAGCGTGCCGCCGCCCTGGGCGGATGGCGTGACACCTGCCTGCTGCTGGACCTGACGCTGCACCTTGGCCGGGTCGGCCTGCTGCTGGTACTGGCCCGGAGCCTGTGGCTGGACCTGCTGCTGTCCGCCGAACTGCCCTTGCTGCTGGCCGTATTGAGCCTGCTGCTGACCTCCGTACGGGGCCTGCGCGGGCTGCTGGGCCTGCTGCGGCTGGGCCGGTTGGACCGGTTGGGCCGGCCCAGCCTGCTGCGGGACCTGCTGGGGCTGCTGCGCCTGGGCGCCGCCCTGCTGGTCCGGGCTGGTGTGCTGGGTCCACTGGGAACCGTCCCACCAGCGCAGCAGCTGGGGCGCGCCCTGGGGGTCCGGATACCAGCCTGCAGGAGTGTTCGAATGCGTTGTCACCCGGGCACACTACCCCGCGGGCGGGGGCGGTCCGCCAGCCCCTGGCGGACCCTGTGACGACGGACTCACCAGCGGGGACAGCGGTCTTGCGATGGTCGGCTGAGTGTTCCGTATGAAGGCTGGTCCTCCTCAGTGATCATTTCGAAGGCTGAAGTGCTGCGCCTTTTTCGGGCTCGGCGGCACCGATTGACTGAGGGCACGTGGCGCGGCCGTGGGTGCCGGCGCCGTCCCCCTGTATGTCCATGTATGCCTTGAGGAGCCGTGCATGTCGCAGATCACCGACCCGCCCCCGGCCGCCGTGTTCCCCCGTCTGGGCTGGGTCGACGACCTGCTTCTTCCGGCACTTGAGGCGGCGGTGGCGGCTCTTCCCGGAGCCGAGAGGAAGGTGGCCGGCTACCACCGCGGTTGGTGCGACGCCGAGGGGGCGCCGGTGCCGACGGTGTCGAGCCGGGGCAAGGCGGTCCGACCGGCACTGACCCTGCTCTCCGCGGTGGCGGTCGGCGGCAGCGCACGGTGCGCCCTGCCGGGCGCCGTGGCCGTGGAGCTGGTGCACGACTTCACCCTGCTGCACGACGATGTCATCGACGGCGACGCCCTGCGCCGCCACCGGCGAGCCGCGTGGTCGGTGTTCGGCACCCCGTCGGCGGTCCTGACCGGCGACGCCCTGCTCGTCGGCGCGATGCGCGCGGTCACCGAGACGCCCGCCCCCGTCGCGACCGCAGCGGTGCAGGAACTCGTCCGGGCCCTGCTCGAACTGGTCGAGGGCCAGAGCCTCGACGTGACCTTTGAGGAGGCGCCCAAGGTGTCGGTGGCCCAGTACCTGGCCATGGCCGAGGGCAAGACCGGATCACTCATGGGCTGCGCCTGCGCCCTGGGCGGAGTGCTCGCGGGCGCCGACAGCGAACGGGTGAGCGGGCTGCGCGAGTTCGGCCGCCGCCTTGGCGTCGCCTTCCAGTGCGCCGACGACCTGCTCGGCATCTGGGGTCGCACCGCGCGGAGCGGCAAGCCGGTGGGAGCGGACCTGGCGGCGCGCAAGAAGTCGCTTCCCGTGGCGGCGGCCCTGGCCGGAACCGACGCTGCCGCGGAGCAACTGCGGTCCCTGTACGGCTCGTCGCATCCGCTCGGGGAGCAGGACATCGCCCTGATGCGTGAACTGGTGGAGAAGGCCGGCGGCCGGGAGGCCGCTGAACAGGAGGCACGCCGCCAGATGTCGGCCGCGCTGCGGGCGTTGTCCTGCGCCCGGCCGACGGCGGACGCCTACCGGCAGTTGCAGGAGATCGCCTGGGCGATGATCCGCCGAGACACCTGACCGCCTGCCGCCCGCGAAAGAGGAGCGACGCGCGGGCGTGACTTTGGTCCGGGCGGGCCGTTGTCCGTGCGGTGGCCGTTTTGTGGCATCTGCCCGGCCTCGGCCTGGGCACCCGAAACGGGACGTGGTGAAGAAACGCGGGGAAGTTGTGCAGCAGACCGAGCCCAGTCCAGGCCTCCCGGGTGATCTTCCGGCCGTCTCCGCCTACGGGCTGCAAGTGATCCGCGGCAGCCAGACGGTTCTGGCGAACGTCACCTTCACCATCCCCCGCGGATGCATCGTCGGCCTGCTCGGCCCCAGCGGCTGCGGGAAGACGACGCTGCTGCGTTCCGTGGTCGGCGTGCAGCAGGCAACGGCGGGCCATGTCCAGGTCCTTGGGCACGCGGCAGGCGCTCAACAGCTGAAGACCCGCGTCGGCTACGTCACTCAGGCCCCCTCGGTCTACGCGGACCTGACCGTCCTCGAGAACCTGCGGTACTTCGCCGCCGCCCTGGGGATGCGGGGCTGGCGTCGAGAGGACGCGGTGGTCCGCGTGGTCAAGGAGGTCGACCTCGCGGACTACGCCGACAAGCTCGTCGCCCGCCTCTCGGGCGGACAGTACTCACGGGTCTCGCTCGCCGTGGCGCTCCTGAACAAGCCCGACCTGCTGGTGATGGACGAACCGACGGTCGGACTCGACCCCATCGTGCGCCGGGAGTTGTGGGTGGTGTTCCAACGGCTGGCCGCGGAAGGCACCGCACTGCTGATCTCCAGTCATGTCATGGACGAGGCCGACCGCTGCGACCGGCTGCTGTTGATGCGCTCCGGCCGGCTGCTGGCCAGCGCGGACCGGGCCACACTGCTGGGGCACACCAGATGTGCGGATGTGGAAGAGGCGTTCATGCACTTGGTGGAGGCCTCTGTCGCGGCCGAGGCTCGCGCCCGGCAACGGGCCGCCGCGCAGAGCCTGTTGCCCGACCTTTCCGGCCTGCTCGATCAGGCGTCGGCGCCCGATGCGGAGCGGACCTTCTTCGCCACGGACGCCCGCTCATGAACCACACTCGCCTGGCGGACCGGCTGCCGTTCTCCCCCACCATCACCGGCGCGACAGCCCTCCGCGTCCTGCAGCAGATCTCCCGCGACAAGGGCAGCACCGCCCTGCTCCTTGTCATCCCCTGCATGCTGATGGTGCTGCTCAAGCTGATGTTCCACGACTCGGAGGCCACCTTCGAACGGGTGGGTCCCCAGGTCTTCGGCATCTTCCCGGTCATCGTGATGTACCTGGTCGCGTCCGTATCCACACTGCGAGAACGCACCACCGGCACCGCCGAGCGACTGCTCACCATGCCGGTACGGCGGCTCGACATCGTGCTCGGCTACAGCCTCGCCTTCACCTTCCTGGCACTGGCGCAGGCGGTGCTCTCCACTCTCCTGTCCGTCGGCCCGCTGGGTCTGGACATCAAGGGCCCCGCCTACCTGTTGATGGTCATCGCCATGCTCGGCGCCCTGCTGGGTCTGGCGTTGGGACTGCTGGTGAGCGCCTTCGCCCGCAACGAGTTCCAGGCGGTGCAGTTCCTGCCGGCGGGAGTCCTGCCGCAGTTCCTGGTGTGCGGTCTCTTCGTGCCGCGTGACCAGATGCAGGGCGCGTTGTCGGGCGCGGCCCAGGTGATGCCCATGACGTACGCCGTCCAAGCCGCCGGCGAGGCCGCCAGACATTCCGGCGTCACCGGCCTGTTCATCCGGGACGCCCTGCTGATCCTGGCCTGCGTGGTCATGGTGCTCGTCGCGAGCGCCGCCACCCTCAAGCGATGAGACCCCGCCGACCGCAGACGAACGGCCTCCCCCCGGACATCCAGGAGGAGGCCGCCGCGGCCCGAGAAGCGCCTAGTCCTCGACGTCCCACGAGAAGCCGCCCGAGACGGTGCCCTCACGCGGGACATCGAACGGCCCGACGTGCAGGGGCCGCTCGTGGTCGTGGTCGTGGTCTTCGTGGTCGCCGAAGCCGTCGGGGCCCGGGTAGGCCGGGTAGGTCACGGCCTGGGGCGGCAGGGACGAGGCGGTGGCTGTTGCCGCGCCACCCGCCGTCAGGGCCAGAGCGGCGAGGGACACGAGGGCGAGACGACGAACCCGCAATGACATGAAAGTCCTCCTGCTGAAAGAAAAGGGGAATACGGGAGAGTGCGCGATTTCAACCTAGTAGGTGCGTGACTGACACCGGGCCAGACAATGCCGTATTCCTTGAAGGTCACCGAAAAAGGGAAAGAGGGAAGAGTAAAGATGATGACCGGAAAGGGCGGGACGGCACTCCGCTTGATGTATTTCCTCACTGCGCTGCTTCTCTGCGCGCCGTCGGCATGGGCCGGTCCCCGCGATCCCGGACCGCCGCCCTACCCCGTGCCCCAGTGGCCTGGTCCGGCCTCCGACCACCGGCAGCCGCCCCGCGCCCCTGCCTCCCCTCACGCCCCGCGACCCGAGGCCGAGAAGGAGCCAGCGGCCGACGTGGCAACGGAGATCAACCGGCGCCGCACCGAAGCGAGATGTCCACGGGTCCGGCTGCAACGCTCCCTCAACCGGGCCGCCCGGGCGCACAGCGCCGACATGGCCGACCGCCAGCGACTCACCCACACGGGAGGAGACGGGAGCCGCCCGGCCGACCGGATGCGCGCCGCCGGCTACCGCCCCGCCTTCAGCGGCGAGGCGCTCGCCTCCGGCTCCACCACCGCGGGTGCCGCCGTCAGGAGGTGGATGGAAAGCCCCCCGCACCGGGCCATCATCCTCGGCTGCCGTTACACCCACGCGGGCGTGGGCGTCGCGGCAGGCCCCAACGGCCCGTGGTGGACGGTGGATCTGGCCGCACCCCAGTGAGTCAGCCGACGTCCGAGTCCCACCACCAGGCGATGCAGGGCGCTTGCTCCACCGGGCCGGGCCGGCGATCGGAAGGCTCATCTGCCCAGGCCGGCAACGTGTGCTCCAACTCCTCCGGCCAGTGCCCCAGGCTGAGATACCGGGGGACGCGCATCCCCCACTCGTTGTTGCCGCGCACCCCGTACCGCAGCCCCTGCAGGTACGTCGCGAGGTCCGTGCCCGCGGTCGGCCTGACGCGGTCGTGCAAGTGGAGGAAACGCAGCAGGATGCGGTCGCGCAGCACGTTGGCCTGGTCGACGGCCTCCTGCAGCGGGACTCCCCGCTCGGCCATGAGGACGGTGTAGATGTTCTGGTCGGCCTGACCGTGGCTCAGTTCCTTGTGCAGCGAGTGCCGGTCGTTGTCGAGCGAGGCCACCATGATCGCCATCTCGGTCAGCGCCTGCACCGACGGGTGATGGAGATCCCGGTCGGGCACCTCAGCCCCGGTGGCCAGTTCCAGCAGCGCGAACGTGGGGTGACCACCCGCCGACAACAGCCGCATCGCCAGGAATTCGTCAAGACCCGGCATACGGCCCGCTGCCTGGTTGCCGATCTGCCAGGACACCCCCGACAGCCACGCCCGGTGCGCCTGCGCGAACCGGTGGACCTGCGTGGGCGGGGCGAAGGAGCGGAAACGACGCATGATGTCCTGCAAGGCGCCGATGAACCGGTCGTCGGCCACCGCCGAGTCGGTCTCGCACGCCCGCTGCACCTGGCCGGCCAGGGCGTTGAACTGGGCGGGACGCCCGCTCAGCGGTCCGCTGTCGCACCGTGCGTCGTCGAAACCGAAGCCCCAGTACACCCAGAGGACCGCCGCCAGCAATCGGTCGTCGTCGGCCACGGGAGCGAACCGGGCGAAGAAGTCAGCACTGTGGGTCGCCACGACCCACGCCTTCTCCCTTTCCGACGCGCACATACCACTGCTCTCGACCCATTCCACGGCCCGTTTTTCGATGTGCCGGACGTGGGGGTGAACGGCAGATTCCAGCGGGCAATAGAGCGGCGGCAGTTCCACTTCGGACAGTCGGAATTCCATGGCGGCATTCACCTTCCGGCGAAAGGACTGGGGGCGAGCCACGATCATCTGGGACCTCGTGCGGTGACGCGATGAGACGTGCCCGAGGACCGGCCGCGTCAACCGAAGGAATGGCGGTGGATGGGCCGTTGACTTCGCGCCGCGCGGCTGCCCCTTAGATCACACTTCCGGCAGGCCTGTGACCAGGGACAACAGCCGTCGTTTAAGCAGGCATGCGATCTCGTACCTTTCAGCGTGCCGTTGTCCTGCTCGTAGTTGTGGCCGCCCTGCAGGGCGGTGCGTCCGCCATGGCCGACGAGCACAAGCCCAGCGGCAAGTCAGCCCCGACCAACCCCCTCCAGCCGTTCGCGCAAGGCGCATCGGCGTTCGTCAGCATGGCCGCACCGTTCGTCAACGCGGCCAGCGACACCGTGTTCCCCAGGTCCTAAGAGTCATCGAGAGGTCCTAAGAGTCATCGAGGGGGAGAGCGAGCCCCGTCACGGCACCATCAGCCCGGGTCGGCCGACCGGAAGCGAACCTCAACCTCCAGCCGCGCCCCGCTCTCCCTCAGCTCCACCACCCCGACGCGCCCCGCGGCACGCACATCCGCCTCCGCGGGCCTGAAGCTCTCCAGGCTCGCGGCAGGGCCCGTCACCACGAGGCCCGCCACCTCGGCCCGCATGGACAGCTGCGCCCGAGACTTCGCCCTGCGGATCGCCGCGATGACCTCCGAGGCCGTCGCCAGGACCGAGGCGTCCGCTCCCGCGGGGGCCTCCGGGGTCGGCCACGCCGCGCGGTGGACCGACCCCGGGGCGTACCAGGACCACACTTCCTCCGTCACGAAGGGGAGGACCGGCGCGAACAGCCGGAGCAGCGCGTCAAGGACGGCCCGCAGCGTCGCCCGCGCCGACTCCGTCCCTGCGCCCTCGCCTTCCCCCTCCCCCTGGTCGCCGTACGCCCGCGCCTTGACCAGCTCCACGTAGTCGTCGCAGAAGCGCCAGAAGAACCGTTCCGTACGCTCCAACGCCCGCGCGTAGTCGAAGTCGTCGAAGGCCTCGGTCGCCTCATCGACGGTCGCGGCGAGTTCGGCGAGCACCGCCAGGTCCAGCGGCTCGGTGACCGGAGCCGGGGCCTGTCCGTCCGCCGCACCGAGGCTCAGCACGAACTTGCCGACGTTCAGGACCTTTGTCGCCAGGCGGCGGCCGACCTTCATCTGGCCGACGTCGAACGCCGTGTCCGTGCCGGGCCGCCCGCTCGCCGCCCAGTAGCGGACCGCGTCCGAGCCGTGCTGCACGAGCAGGTCCCCGGGCGTGACCGCGTTCGACTTGCTCTTCGACATCTTCTTGCGATGGGGGTCGAGGATCCAGCCGGAGATCGCGGCATGACGCCACGGCAGTTCGCCCTGCTCGGCGTGCGCACGCACCACCGTGGCGAACAGCCAGGTACGGATGATCTCGTGCGCCTGCGGCCGGACGTCCATGGGGAAGACCCGCGCGAACAGATCCGGGTCCGTGCGCCACCCGCCCGCGATCTGCGGGGTGAGCGAGGAGGTGGCCCAGGTGTCCATGACGTCCGGGTCGCCGGTGAATCCGTGCGGCGCGCCGCGCCGGTCGTCCTCGTATCCTGGCGGCGCCTCCGCGCTCGGGTCGACGGGCAGTGCGGACGCGTCCGGGACGATCGGGTGGGCGTGGTCCGGCTCGCCGTGGCCGTCCAGCGGGTACCAGACCGGGATCGGCACGCCGAAGAAACGCTGACGGCTGACCAGCCAGTCGCCGTTCAGTCCGCCGACCCAGTTCTCGTAGCGCACCCGCATGTGCGGCGGATGCCATGCCAACTCGCCGCCGCGCGCCATGAGTTCGTCCCGCAGCCGCTCGTCGCGGCCGCCGTTGCGCAGGTACCACTGCCGGGTGGTGACGATCTCCAGGGGCCGGTCGCCCTTCTCGTAGAACTTCACGGCGTGTGTGACGGGCCGTGGCTCGCCCTCCAGTTCACCGCTCGCCCGCAGCAGCTCGACGATCCGCTCCCGCGCGGTGTGCGCCGTGGCGCCGGCCAGCTTCGCGTACGCAGCGACGGCCGCCGGCGATTCGACACCACTCGGCGGCTGTGTGAGGAAGCGGCCGTCCCAGCCGATCACCGGGCGCGTGGCGAGCCGCAGCTCGCGCCACCACGTGACGTCGGCCGTGTCACCGAACGTGCAGATCATCGCGATCCCCGTGCCCTTCTCCGGGACCGCGGCACGGTGGGCCACGACGGGCACGTCGACGCCGAAGAGCGGTGTGCGGACCGTCGCGCCGATCAGGTGCCGGTGGCGCTCGTCATCGGGGTGCACGACCAGGGCGACGCAGGCCGGGAGCAGTTCGGGCCGGGTCGTGTCGATCGCGACGGGCCGGTCGTCCGGGCCGTGGAAGGTGAGCCGGTGGTAGGCGCCTGGGCGCTCCCTGTCCTCCAGTTCGGCCTGCGCGACGGCCGTGCGGTACGTGATGTCCCACAGGGTGGGCGCCTCGGCGACGTACGCCTCGCCGCGCGCCAGGTTGTTGAGGAACGCGAGCTGCGCGGTGGCGCGCGCCTCCGTGCCGATCGTCCGGTACGTACGCGACCAGTCGACGGACAGGCCGAGCATCCGCCACAGTTCCTCGAATGCCTTCTCGTCCTCGATGGTGAGGCGTTCGCACAGTTCGATGAAGTTCCGCCGGGAGACGGGGAGTTGTTGCTTTCCCGGCTTCTCCGGCGGCCGGAACGACGGGTCGTACGGCAGCGCCGGATCGCACCGCACACCGAAGTGGATCTGGACGCGGCGTTCGGTCGGCAGGCCGTTGTCGTCCCAGCCCATCGGATAGAAGACTTCCTTGCCGCGCATGCGCTGATAGCGGGCGACGGTGTCGGTGTGCGTGTACGAGAAGACGTGTCCGACGTGCAAGGAGCCGCTGACCGTGGGCGGCGGGGTGTCGATGGAGAAGATCTCGTCCCGCGTCCTCGACCGGTCGAAGGCGTATACGCCCGTCTCGTCCCATCGCCGCGACCATTTCTCTTCGAGCCCGTCGAGAACAGGCTTGTCGGGGACGCCGTCCGCGCTCATGCGATGGGTGTGGGTCATGCTCCGCATGCTAGGTGCGGGCGGGATTTGACGGCCTCCTGTTTTCGGCGGCAGGCTCATGCGACTCACGGGGAGGACAGCACAATGGAATCAGCACGCGCGTCGGCGGCGCGGCAGGACGTGGCGGCTCGGGTCGCGGGGCCGTTCATCGAGTCGAACAGGCCGCGGTCCGTCTTCGCGCCGTGGTGGATGCCGCCGCTGACCGGCGTCGTCGCGGGCGTGCTCGCGTACGTCACCGCCGACGACACCCTCGTCCGTACGCTGCTGCCGCTCGCCGCCGCCCTGCTCGGCTGGCTGCTCGGCGCCGCCTGGCCGCGCCTGAAGGCGCGTACCGTCTGGCGGTTGAGCGGCGCGGGGCTCCAGCGGCTGCGCGGGGGCCGGGCCACGGCGACGACGTACTCCTTCTCGCGCGAGCGACCCCTGCTGCTCAGCGCGATGGCCCTCGAAGTGCGCGCGCCCACCGACTACGGCTCGACCAAGGTCGGCAACCTCTGCGCGATGGGCCTGGAGGACATGGGCATCGCCATGTTCCCCTTCTGGGTCACCACCCGGCGGCTCGGCGCCCCGCTGCGGCTCTTCGACGGGCCAGGCGAACCGGAGGGCAACGCGGCCGCCCGCGAGGCGGGCTTCGCACGGCGCGAGGCGGCGCTGCTCTCGGCATCGGCCGAGGGGCCGCTGACCGCACGGGCAGCGGGACCGGTCGAGCTCTCCCGGCCCGAAGCGGAGGTCCGCTCGCGCAAGCTGGGGCGGCGGATCGGCTTCTGCGTCGTGGGGCTCGTCGGTCTCGGCGCGGTCGTCGTGCCGTCGGACGACAGCGTCGAGGGGCGGGTGGCCCTGATCGGCTCGCTCGCCACGGTGGTCCTGGTGTGGGCCGCGGGCTCCTTCTACCGCCTGCTGCGCACCCCGCCCGCGCACTGGACCGTGAGCCCGCAGGGTGTCACCGCCCGCGACCCGTGGTTCGGCACGACGGAGCTGCCCGCGTCCGCGATCGCCGGGATCGTGCCCACGGAGCTCACCCGCGAGACCGGCGACGGCAAGGTCAGCGTCTCGCTCATCCTGCAGTTCTACGGCCACGACCTGTCCCTGATCGGCACCTCCTACTCGGGCGAGGTCCCGCCGGACGAGCTGCTCGCCGTGCTCCGCTCGCGCGGCTACCGCGTGATCCAGGACCAGCAGCACAGCAACGCCTACGACGTGGACCCGGCCTTCCTGCCGCACCAGTTGCTGCCCGAGGCGCGGTTCACGCTCGGCGTCGACCAGGTGGGCTGGGAGGGCGAGCGCGGCGCGATCCGCATCCCGCGCACGGAGATCTCCGGCCTTGAGCTGCACACCCGGTCCGGCCATCCGTGGCTGCGGCTGCGTGGCACGCAGGGCGAGGAACTTCTTCACGCTCCGCTGGGCGCGCTGCGGATCTCCCGCAGTGAACTGCGGGACCAGGCAAGGGCGTTGGGCTACCCGGTGAGCGATCCGGAGCGGGACGCTTACGAGTCGGCGGCGTTCGCCGGGCTTTCGGCGCCGACGGCCGCGCCCGCGTACGCGCCGCCCGCTCCCCCGGCAGCCGCCGCACCCGTCTCACCTGCCGCCCCTGCCGCAGAAGTGACCGTGGGCATGCCCGGCGGCACCCGCAAGTGGTACTACATCACCGGTATGGTCGCCGGCGTCATCGTGATGGGCGTGCTCGCCTTCAAGCTGCGCTATCTCTTCGACAGCGGCCTGAGCTGGGCGGCCTGGGGCGTTCCCGCGGGCGCTGCGGCCGGCGCGCTCGGCGCCTTGCTGTACGACCGGCGCCGCCCTGCGCTCGTCCTGGGCGGGCACGGCATCCGGATGGCGGCCAACGGCGGCCAGGGGAAGGCCGAGTGGCAGCACGAACGGCCGTCGATCGGCGGCGTGGGCGTCGACGACCACGACGACAGCGTCGAGGCGCTCCTCGTCTGGTCGCCGACGGGGCAGGTCATCCGCAAGGAGAGCCTGAACGTCCCCGACCCCGAGGAGCTGCGGCTCGCCTGCGAGCGGACCGGACTGCCCTGGGGGCGGCCGGACCTGGGGGCGTGGGGGCCGCCGCCGGAGCTGTAGTCCGACGACGGCCCTTTCCGGGGATCCCTGACAGACCGGGGTCGCCGGGTGTGTCAGGCGGAGACGATCGCGGGGTCGCTGACCCCGGCCTGGCCGTTCTCCACGTGCCCGGCGAAGCGCCGCAGGAAGGTGCCGTCCGCGTCGGACTTCACCGTCACGTCGTACCAGCGCTTGCTCGTGCGCAGGTCGACGGTGTGCTCGACGGTGCCGCCCGCCTTCACCTTGAACGTCTGAGCCGCGCCTCCGTAGGCGTTGGAGACGCTGAGGTTGACGTCGGCGGTGCCCGCGTTCGTGAGGGTCAGCTTGAGGTTGCCGGTGGCCTTGTCGTGGCGGGCGGTGACCTCGGGGCCCGCGGTCTTGCCGGGTCCCTTGAAGACGCGCAGGAAGCCGTTCGGTCCGAACACCGACAGGTCGTACGCCCCCTTCGAGTACGCCGTGTTCCAGGTGTCGGCGATCTTCTTGCCTGCCTCGGTGGTGTACGTCCAGGGGCCGTCCGTGCGGTTGCCGGAACGGACGTGGAAGCAGACGCCCGCCGCGTCACCGCCGCTGAAGGTCAGCGTGAACTTGCCGTCGGCGGGCGTTGCCGTTCCGTCCACCAGCGGGGCGTACGGCAGCGGGCGCGCGGGCCGGGAGCCGGACTCCTGCTTGGGCAGGTTCGCCTTCGCGGGCGCCTTGGGCACGTAGTCGGGGTGGCGCTCGTTGTCCGGCGGCTCGTAGGCGCCGGTGTCCGGCAGCTTCGCGGGGTCGGTGTCCGTGCCGCCGAAGTCGAAGGCGGAGGTGAGGTCACCGCAGATGGCGCGCCGCCACGGCGAGATGTTCGGCTCCTTGACGCCGAAGCGGGTCTCCATGAACCGGATGATCGACGTGTGGTCGAAGACCTCGGAGTTCACATAGCCGCCGGTGCTCCACGGCGAGACGACGACCATCGGGACGCGCTGGCCGAGGCCGTAGTGCCCGGCGGCGTACTGCGCGTTGCCCGGGAAGTAGTCCAGTGCCGTGTCGACGGTGGACTTGCCCTGGTTGGCGTCCTTGGGGACGTACGGCGGGACGATGTGGTCGAAGTAGCCGTCGTTCTCGTCGTACGTGATGAACAGCGCCGTCTTGGCCCACACGGCGGGGTTGGAGGTGAGCGCGTCCAGGACCTGGGCGATGTACCAGGCGCCGTAGTTCACCGGCCAGTTGGGGTGCTCGCAGAAGGCCTCGGGCGCGGCGATGTAGGAGACCTGCGGGAGCTTGTCGGCCTTCACGTCGGCCTTCAGGAGGTCGAAGTAGCCGTCGCCCGCCTTCACGTTCGTGCCGGTGCGCGCCTTGTCGTAGAGGGGGTCGCCGGGCTTGGCGTTGCGGTACTTGTTGAAGTAGAGCAGCGAGTTGTCGCCGTAGTTCCCGCGGTACGCATCGTCTATCCAGCCCCACTTTCCGGCCGCGTCCAGGCCGTCGCCGATGTCCTGGTAGACCTTCCAGGAGACCCCGGCCTGCTCCAGGCGCTCGGCGTACGTCGTCCAGTCGTAGCCCGCCTCCTGGTTGCCCAGGATCGGGCCGCCGCCCTTGCCGTCGTTGCCGACGTGGCCCGTCAGCATGTAGTAGCGGTTGGGGTCGGTGGCCCCGATGAACGAACAGTGGTAGTCGTCGCAGACGGTGAACGCGTCGGCGAGTGCGTAGTGGAACGGGATGTCGTCGCGCGTCAGGTAGGCCATCGTCCGCTCGGACTTGGCGGCGATCCAGTTGTCGTACTTGCCGTTGCCGAAGGCGCTGTGGCCGCCCGCCCAGTCGTGGTCGAGACCCGCGATGAACTGCATGCCGAGGTCCTCGGCGTCCGGGTGGAAAGGCAGCACTTCCTTGCCGCCGCCCGACTGGTTCCAGACGGGTTTTCCGCTGGGCAACGTCACGGGGCGCGGGTCGCCGAAGCCGCGTACGCCCTTCATCGTGCCGAAATAGTGGTCGAAGGACCGGTTCTCCTGCATCAGGACGATGACGTGCTCGACGTCCTCGATGGAGCCGGAGCGACGCTGGGCGGGCAGGGCGGCGGCGCGGGCGATGCTCTGCGAGAGCGTCGCGAAGGCTGCGGTGCCGCCTGCGAGTTGCATGAACCGGCGTCGATTGAGTTCTGGCATGAGTGGATTCGACCTCGTGTTGTGGGGTGTGGGGGACGTGAGCGGGTGAAGTGTTTCAAGGGGAGCAAGGATGAGGGAAGGGGCCGTGACCTGGATGTGAAGAGAAGTCCAACCCTTGATGGGCAGGACACAAGTCCCGACCTTATGGGGCCTAAAGTCCCGTATTTGACATATGTGAACCGAGATCCCGTTCATCCAGTCCCACGCGTCACTGCCGGTGCTGCTCATGACGGGCGCGGTGATGGCCTTCGGCCTGTGGCTGCCGTTCTCGCCGCTGGCCTAGTACATCCGGCGCTACGGCAGCTGGCTCTGAGGCCGCCGGGCCTGACGCCGTCAGCTCGTGAGGACGACGAGTCGCTGGGTCGCCCGGGTCATCGCGACATAGCGGTCGACGGCTCCTTCGATCCCCTCGCCGAAGTTCTCGGGGTCGATGAGGACGACCAGGTCGAACTCGAGCCCCTTCGCGAGCTCCGGTGTCAGTGACCGGACGCGGGACGTCGCGCGGAAGGCGGGATCGCCGATGACACAGGCGATCCCGTCGGCGTGCGCGGCGAGCCAGCTGTCGAGGACCGAGTCCAGGTCCGCGACGGATCCGTGCACGACGGGGATGCCGCTGCTGCGGATGGAGGTCGGCACGTTGGCGTCCGGGAGCGCGGCCCGGATGACCGGCTCGGCCTCCGTCATGACCTCTTCCGGCGTCCGGTAGTTGACGCTCAGGGACTCCACGCTCACGCGGTCGAGCCCGGCCCGCTCAAGGCGTTCCTGCCACGACTCCGTGAAGCCGTGCCTGGCCTGCGCGCGGTCCCCGACGATGGTGAAGCTCCGGGACGGGCAGCGAAGGAGCAGCATCTGCCACTCCGCGTCGGTCAGCTCCTGGGCCTCGTCCACCACGACGTGCGCGAAGGGTCCCGCGAGCCGGTCCGGGTCGGCGGGCGGCAGTTCGGACTCGTCGACCAGGCTGACCTGGGCGTCCTGACCGCGCAACATCGTCACCAGGCCTTCGCCGTCGTCACCGTCGGCGCCGGAGGCGGAGGCGGCGTCGATGAGGTTGTCGACGACCTGCGCCATCTGCTCCCGCTGGGCGGCGAGGATGGCCTCCTGCCGGCGCTTGCGCCGGGCCGCCTCCGGGTCGCCGAGCCGCTGCCGTGCCGCGTCCAGGAGCGGCAGGTCGGACACCGTCCAGGCCTGGGGGACTTCCTTGCGCTTCAGCTTGCGCACCTCGTCCGGGCTGAGCCAGGGGGCGCACATCCGCAGGTAGGCGGGCACCGACCAGAGGTCTCCGACAAGGTCCGCGGCTTCGAGCAGCGGCCAGGCGCGGTGCAGGGTGGTGACCAGCTCCTCGTCGTGCCGCAGCGACCTCTCGAAGAGCTCGCCGGGAACGTCTCCGTCGAGCTTGTCCAGGAGGATCGCGACGAGCTCCTCCCAGACCTGCTCGCGTGCCTCGTTGTGCGGGGTGCCGTGTCCCGCCGCGTCGAACGCCTCGGCCCAGTCGTCGGCGCTCAGCCAGACGTCGGCCCAGTCGGTGGAGACCGTCATCCCCTTGGTGGGCGGCTCCTCGTAGAACCTGACGGCCTTCTCGATCGCCTTCACCATGCCCGCGGACGACTTCAGGCGGGCCACCTCCGGGTCGCTCTCGGCCTGCGCCCCGGCACCCTCGGCGACGAGGTCCTGCAGGATGCAGGTCTGCACGCCCTCCTCCCCGAGGCTGGGCAGGACGTCGGAGACGTAGTTCAGGTAGGGCCGGTGCGGGCCGACGAACAGCACGCCGCCCCGGCTGTGCCCCAGGCGGGGGTCGGAGTAGAGGAGGTAGGCGGAGCGGTGCAGGGCGACGACGGTCTTGCCCGTGCCCGGGCCGCCGTCGACGACGAGAGCACCGCGGGAGCCCGCCCGGATGATGGCGTCCTGGTCGGACTGGATGGTGGCGAGCACGTCACGCATCCGGGCCGAGCGGTTGCCGCCCAGGCTGGCGATGAACGCGGACTGGTCGTCAAGGGCCGCATGGCCCTCGAGCCCGTCGGCGGTGAACACCTCGTCCCAGTAGTCGCTGATCAGGCCGTCGGTCCAGCGGTACCTGCGGCGGCTCGCCAGGCCCATCGGGTCGGCGTGGGTCGCCGCGAAGAACGGCTCGGCGGCGGGGGCTCGCCAGTCGAGCAGCAGCCGGCGCCCCTCGCTGTCGGTGAGGCCGAGCCGCCCGATGTACACGGGCTCGGGGTCATCGGCGGTGACGATGTGCCCGAGGCACAGGTCGAGGCCGAAGCGGCTCAGGGCGCGCAGCCGACCGGTCAGGCGGTGGATCTCCAGGTCCCGGTCCATCGCCTCACGGCCGATGCCGCCGGGCGCCTTGCGCTGGGCGTCGAGGCGGTCGGACACGTCGGCGATGGTCTGCTCGAGGCTCTGTGCGATGGCAGCGAAGTGCTTCTCGTCCCTGGCGATCAGCGTCGGGTCGGCCTTGGGGGCGAGGTGGGCAGGAAGGTCGAACGCAGACAGCAACGCAGGCACTTGGTGAATCTCCCGTTTCCGCAGGTCCTGGCTTTGGCCTGCGATTGTGCGGCATCACCGGGGCCTTGCCGCAAGCCCCCCTGTGCGCTATAAATTAAGAGTGGCAAGGAGTGGGAACACCTCCTTGCCTCTTCTTTTTGCTCTTCTCTATCCTCTTCTTCTTGCTGTTCTTCTTCCTGTTCTTCTGCTGCTCTCTCTTCTGAGGAGAGTCATGACGGCACGCATCCATGGCACCTGCGCCCCCGGATTCGAGGGCGTACGCGAGGAGTTCGAGCGTAACTTCACCGAGCGCGGCGACCTCGGGGCGTCCGTCGCGGCCACCGTGGACGGCGAGTTCGTCGTCGATCTGTGGGGCGGTGAAGCGGACAAGACGGGCACGCGCGCGTGGGAGCGCGATTCGCTGGTGAACGTGTACTCCACGACCAAGGGCATGACCGCGCTGTGCGCGCATCTGCTCGCCGACCGTGGCGAGCTCGACCTGGACGCGCCGGTCGCCCGCTACTGGCCGGAGTTCGCCCAGGAGGGCAAGGCGGACATCCCGGTGCGCTGGCTGCTGAGCCACCGCTCCGGGGTGATCGCGCCGCGCGAGCCCATGACGTCGGACGACCTCTACGACTGGGAGAAGGTGTGCGGGGCGCTGGCCGCGGCGCCGCCGTGGTGGAAGCCGGGCTCGGCCCAGGGGTACCACGCGGTGAGCTACGGCTATCTGGTCGGCGAGGTCGTCCGGCGGATCACGGGCGTCTCGCTCGGTACGTTCCTGCGGAGCGAGGTCACGGGGCCGCTGGGAGCGGACGTCTTCGTCGGGACCCCGGAGAGCGAGCACGGCCGGTGCGCGAACATGGCGAGGCCGCTCGCTTCGGACGGCCCGCGCGGCGCGCTCGGCTCCGCTCCTCCGCCCGCGCCGCCGGTGAGCTCGATCGACGACCACCCGATGGCCGTCGTGACGCTCGCCCTGCAGTACCTGCCCGTCGGCAACGTGAACAGCGCGGCCTATCGGTCCGCCGAGATCCCCGCGGCCAACGGGCACGCGTCCGCCCGGGGGCTCGCGACGGTGTACGCGGCGCTGGGAGGCGGGGAGTTGCTGAGCCCCGCGGCGCTGGAACGGCTGCGGACGCGGCAGAGCGAGCCCGACGAGCCGGACCTGGTCCTTGCGGCGGGCACGGCGTGGGGTGAGAAGTGGGAGTGGGGGCTCGGCTACATGCTGAACCTGTACGGGCAGGCCGGGCCGAACCCGCGGGCCTTCGGGCACGGGGGCGCGGGCGGGTCCTACGCGTTCGCCGATCCGGAGAACCGGGTCTCGTACGCGTACGTGATGAACCGGATGGGCGGCGGGACCTCGGGGGAGGATCTGCGGAGCGTGCATCTGGTGGGGGCGCTGTACCGAAGCCTGAGGTGACGGACTCGGGGAACGTAATCTGCCCCCATGGAGCAGCACACCCCCCGCCATCGCCCGTCAGGGCAGTACGCCGCCGCCGACACCCGCAGAGCGGCCATCATCGACGCCGCTCTCGCGCTCTTCGCCAAGGCGGGCTACCTGAACTCCTCCCTGGCGAAGATCGCCGCGGAAGCGGGCACCTCCGCCACCGTCATCACCCACCACTTCGGATCGAAGCAGCGCCTCCTGATGGCGGTCCTCGAAGCCCGCGAGGAGCGCACGGTCCGTACGTTCGGACGGCTGGGCCCCGATTCCGGCGGCGACGACGTGCGCGCGCTGTTCCGGGAGGTGCTCGCGCTTGCGGCGTACAACCTGACCCAGCCGGGGCTCATCGAGCTGCACACCAGGCTGTCGGCGGAGGCCGGTGATCCCTCGCACCCGGCACACGCCTACTTCGCCGAGCGGTACGAACGCGTCGCGCACTCCCTCGCGTCGGTGCTGCAACGCTCCTTCGACGCAGGGCAGTTGAGGTCCGGCACCGACCCGGAGAGCATCGCCCGCGAGATTCTCGCCGTCTCCGACGGGCTTCAGGTGCAGTGGGCCATCGCCGAAGGGCGCCTGGATTTCGTCGGGTTGTACCGCGCGCACCTGGACCGGCTCACCCAAGCCCTCACCGTGGACGGGAAGGGCTTGGGCGGGCCGACCGAGGCGGAGCGGCTCCCCTAGGCCGTCTCCTCAGTGGTACTGGCCGACCTCGTAGTCACCCGCGGGCTGCCGGGTGATGACGTTGCCGCGGTTGAAGGCGTTGATCACGGCGATCAGGGTCACCAAGGCGGCGAGCTGGTCCTCGTCGTAGTGCTTGGCGGCATTGGCCCACACCTCGTCGCCGACACCACCTGCCGCGTCCGCGATGCGGGTGCCCTCCTCCGCCAGTTCGAGCGCGGCGCGCTCGGCCTCGGTGAACACCTTGGCCTCCCGCCAGGCGGCGACCAGGTGGAGGCGCACCTGCGTCTCCCCTGCGTGCGCCGCGTCCTTGGTGTGCATGTCGATGCAGCCGGCGCAGCCGTTGATCTGGCTGGCGCGGAGCATCACCAGTTCGCGCGTCGCGGCCGGCAGCGTCGACTCCGTGAGCGACTTCGCCGCGGCGACGATGTGCTTCATGGCCTTGGCCGCGACCGGGCTTGCCATGAGGTTCAACCGAGCTTCCATGGTGCACTCCTGTGTGGTTGCCGCTGGGTACACCTCCTTGACGGATCAGCCCCGCGCTTCATGACAGGCGCGAAGGTGACGTGGGTCTCCCTGCCGCCGCCTGGCGCGCCACCCCCGTCAGCCGGATGTCGCGCGACGACGACCCGACGTACACCGCGCGCCGACCTTCGGGGCGCACCCAGCGGCCACGGTCCGTGTCCCAGTACGACAGCTGCCGCTCGGCGACCCGCACCCTGACCCGACGTGACTCCCCCGCGCGGAGTTCGACGCGGTCGAAGGCGGCCAGCGTCCTCACGGCCATCTCGACGTCGGCGCCGCGCGGCGCGCCCACGTACACCTGCGGGACCTCCGCGCCCGTGCGGCGCCCCCGGTTGGTCACCGTGAACGACACCTCGTAGTCCGCGCCCGCCCGGCGCACGGACAGATCGCGGTAGCCGAACTCCGTGTAGGACAGGCCGTGTCCGAAGGGGAAGAGGGGCTCGATGTCCGCTTTGTCGAAACCGCGGTAGCCGGTGAAGATGCCCTCGCTGTAGGTGACAACGCCGTCGACGCCGTAGTAGCGCTCGGGGTGCGCCGGGTCCAGGGTGGGGTGGTCGGTGTCCTTCTTCGGCCAGGTCACCGTGGCCTTGCCGCCCGGGTTCGCGCGGCCGGTGAGGAGGTCGGCGGTGGACCAGCCGCCCTCCTGGCCGACGTAACCGGTGTGCAGGATCGTGCCGACCTCGCGGCGCCAGGGCATCGTCGCAGGGCAGCCGGTGGTGAGGACGACGACCGTACGCGGGTTGGCCCTGGCGACCGCCGTGATCAGCTCGTCCTGGTGGGCGGGGAGCGTCAGGGTGGTGAAGTCGCCGCTGCCGCCCACCGATCCGCCCGAGCCGTTGAAGGCGAAGACGACCGGTGTGTGGACGCGCTGGGCAAGCTTCGCCGCCGCGGCGACGGACGCGGTGCGCTGCTCGAGGGTCACCCAGGCGAACCGCACCTGGACCGGGCCGCGTTCGGCGATGGTCGTGGCCCAGCCGGTGGCCTTGACGACGACCTGGTAGGACTTGCCGCCGGTGAGCTGGACGGGGTCGGCCTGGCCGTTGTCGAGGCCGTCCGTGGTCGGGACGATCGATGACCACTTGCGCGCGAAGCTGTCGCGGGCGCCCGCGGCGGTCGTCAGCTCCAAGCCGTCGAGGCTCAGCGAGACCGCCGCGCCCCAGCCCTGGATCTTGAGCGCGTACTCGCCCGTGGTGGGCGGCACGAAGGTGCCGGTCCACTCGGCCGTCGTACCGACCGGGAGTGCCTTGTCGCCGACGAAGTCGACCGTCTTGTCCTTGCCCTCGTCCTTGCCCTCGTCCTTGCCGCCGCCCTTGCGGGTCAGGCCATCAGGGAACGCAGAGGCGGGGACTGCCGTACCCGTGAGATCGACGCCGACTTCGTACGCGATCTTCCGCTTGGTGCTGCGGCGCAGTGCGTCGAGCGGGCTGACCATGCGCTCTTCGAAGCCGTACGCGCGCTCGCCCGAGACCGATGTGGCGACCTGGCCCGCGGTCGGGCCGATGAGCGCGAGGTCGCGCAACGCGGCGTGCGACAGCGGAAGACCGCCGTCGTTGGCAAGCAACACCGCGCCCTGCGTGGCGACTTCGCGGGCGATGCGGGCGCCCGCCCTGACGTCGATCCGCTTGCGGGCGGGTACGCGGCTGCCGTCGAGCATGCCGAAGGCGTCGTACCGGCCGAGGATGCGGGAGACGGCGGTGTCCAGGGCGGCCTCGGGGATGGAGCCGTCCTTGATGGCCTTCTTCAGCGGCCCTCCGTAGAAGGAGCCGTCCCACATCTGCATGTCCTGGCCCGCTTCGAGCGCGGCCGTGGAGTGGGTGGCGCCCCAGTCGGATGTGACGAAGCCCTTGAAGCCGAGTTCGCCGCGGAGGATGTCGGTGAGGGTGGTGCTCTGCTCCGAGTTCCACTGGCCGTTGAGGTGGTTGTACGCCGACATGACCGAGGCGACACCGGCACGGACGACGGCCTCGAAGGCGGGCAGGTACAGCTCGTGCAGCGTGCGGTCGTCGACCACGAAGTCGTAGGAATTCTCCGGCTTCTCGCGGTCGAACTCGTGCAGGCGTTGGTTGTTGGCGAGGAAGTGCTTGGCCTGGGCGAGCATTCCCTGTGCCTGGACGCCCTCGACCTGGGCAGCGCCGATCAGGCCGTTGAGGTAGGGGTCCTCGCCGGACTGGTCCTTGTTGCGGCTGAAGAAGGGCGTGCGGGAGAGCTCGATCTGCGGGGCGAGCAGCACGTCCATGTCGAGGGTGCGGCCCTCGCGGCCCATGACTTCGCCGTACTCACGGGCGAGTTCGAGGTTGAAGGAGGAGCCGAGCGTGGCGACCGGCGGGAGGCCGGTCGCGGACTTGGTGACGTTCACGCCCGCCGGGCCGTCGCTCAGGCGCAGCTCCGGTATGCCCAGGCGCTTGACGCCCGGCAGGTACCCGGCCTGTCCCAGTCTTCGCGGGTCGGTGGCGCCGTGGACGAGGCTGATCTTCTCGTCGAGGGTGAGGCGGGCGATGAGCCCCCGGACGCGGCGCGTGGCGGCGGCCGCGCCCGGGGAGGCGGTGCCTCCGGTACCGGCGGATTCGGCAGCGGCGGCGGGCGAGCCCGCGGCGCTCTGGCCGGCGGCGGCCACGAAGGCGAAGGCGGCTGCGGTGCCGCCCAGTTGCTTCATAAGTTCACGACGTGTGGTGGCAGGCATGGCGAAATGGCCTCCGAACGCGGCTCTGGGCATGCCGAACTGGGTCGACGACGCCAAGAGCTGAATACGTCATCCGCGCCAGTGCGGTGTTACGGGGCATGAGTCTTGATTGGTTGAACGGTGAAGGTCAAGGCTCGCGTCGGGAAAACTTTGTGGGTCGTTCAGTTTTGTGGTGAGGGGTGAGGACGGCCGGGTCCCTGTGTGTCATTGCGACCTCGTGAACGCGGTGCCGTACGGGGAATAGCGAGGCGATCACGGCGGTCGTCCAAGGTGACACCCACGTCGGTTCACGGTTCACGGCACGGTTCACGGCACGGTTCACGGCACGGTTCATGGCACGAAGCGAGGGAGCACATGTCCAAGGCGTACGTATTCACCCGGTTCGGCGGTCCTGAAGTGGAGGCCTTCGTCGACCAGGGCCCACCGGAGCCCGGCCCGGGTCAGCTCCTGGTCGCGGTGCGGGCGGCGGGGGTCAACCCGGTCGACTGGAAGCTGCGGGCCGGTAAGCGGAGGCCCGGGGCACCGCCCGCCGAGTTCCCCGAGGTGCTGGGGAGCGAGGTCGCCGGGGTGGTCGAAGCGGTCGGCGCGGACGTCGAGGGCTTCGCGGTCGGCGACGCGGTGTTCGGCAATCCGGACACCGGCGGCTACGCCGAGCACACCCTCCTTCCCGCCTCACTCGCCGCGCACAAGCCCCGGGGCCTGACCTTCGCGGAGGCCGCCGCGCTGCCGGTCGCGGTGGCGACCGCGTACGACGGGGTGCGCCAGCTGGATCTGCCCGCGGGGGCGACGATGCTGATCACCGGGGTCGGCGGTGGGGTGGGCGTGGCCGCGGCGCAGTTGGCGCTGCACTTCGGCGTCCGTGTCGTGGGCACGGCGAGCGCGGGCAAGAAGGACTTCGTCGAGTCCCTGGGAGCGGTACATGTGCCCCCGGGGCCCAACCTTGCGGACCGGGTGCGGGCGGTCGCGCCGGGCGGCCACGTCGACGCGGTCTTCGATCTGGTGGGCGGCGATGACCTCGTGGCGGTGGCGTCCCTTCTCCCCGACCCCAAGGGGAAGCTGATCACGGCCGCGGCCAAGGAGACGGTCGCCGATCTTGGCGGGGCGGCGGTGGCGCGGGCGCGGACCAGTGAGGTCCTGGACGCGGTGGCGCGGCTTGCCGTCGACGGGGTGCTGCGGCCTCAGGTGACGGCGACGTATCCGCTGGAGCGGGCCGGTGAGGCGCTCCGTGCGGTGGAGGGCGGGCATGCGCGCGGCAAGGTCGTGATCGAGGTGGGCGCGTGACGGGGGCAGGCCTTGAGGCCCCGAACCGTGCGGCGCCCCCGCGTGGGCCGCACCCCTTGGACAACCCCGCCTACGCCGCGTTGAACGGGCCCCACGCCCGGTTCGCCGAGCGGCGGGGGCGGGTGGTGCGGTATCAGCTGGACGTGTCGCCGTGGCTCGGTCTTCCCGAGGCTCCGGAGGCGGGCGACTGGGCGGATCTCGCCGCGCTCGCGGGGGCCGGCGTGGAAGTGCCGCTGCCGGGTGTGCGGGTGGCGCTGCCGGAGGGGTGGGAGGTGACGTTCGACATGGAGGGCGTGCAGTTGGTGGACGACGGGGTTGCCGCCGCGCCCGATCCGGAGGCCGTGCGGCTCGGGGCGGCTGACGTGCCGGAGATGCTGGACCTGGTCGAGCGCACGCAGCCCGGCCCCTTCCTGCCGCGCACCGTCGAGCTCGGCACGTACCTCGGCATACGCCGCGGGGGCGCTCTCGTCGCGATGGCCGGGGAGCGGTTGCGTCCGCCGGGGTGGACGGAGATCAGCGCGGTCTGCACGGACCCGGGGTTCCGGGGGGAGGGTCTTGCGTCGCGGCTGGTCCTGGCGGTGGCCGATGGGATCCGCGCCCGCGGGGAGACTCCGTTCCTGCATACGTCGGCGCGAAACACCGAGGCCATCCGGTTGTACGAGTCGCTGGGCTTCCGGCTGCGGCGGAGGACGCGGTTTCTTGCGGCTCGGGTGCCGCCGGTGGGGGGTGGGGGCTGAGGGGTCCCTGCGGGGCTTGTGCGGGCTGCGGAGCTGGGTCGTCTGTGGGTGCGGGGCCGCGCCGGTATGTCCGTCCTCGCTATCGTCCGGTGGCCGCCTTGGTGCTTCGAGGCTGGAGTGCTGGGAACCGTGCTCCGGGCGGACATACCGGCACGTCCCCTCGCGTCTCGACGCCGACCGGAGGTGCGCGGGTCCTGCGGCGCGGTCCGTCTGTGGGGGCGGGGCCGCGCCGGTATGTCCGTCCTCGCTATCGTCCGGTGGCCGCCTTGGTACTTCGGGGCTGGAGTGTTGGGAACCGTGCTCCGGGCGGACATACCGGCACGTCCCCTCGCGTCTCGATGCCGACCTCGGGTGCGCGGGAGCTGCTGTCACAGCAGGCAGAACTCGTTCCCCTCGGGGTCAGCCATCTCCACATGATCCGGTTTTCCCTGCATCTCATGCTCGCGAACGACCCTCGCCCCGGCAGCGGTCAATCTTTTGACCGCCGCGACGACCCGCGGCCACCGCACCTCCCAGGGAGTCTCACGGCCGCCGCCCACCTGCACATCCAGGTGGAGCCGGTTCTTGACCACCTTCGACTCCGGGACCTTGAGAAAGGAGAGGCTGGGGCCCGAGCCGTCCGGGTCCGACAGATAGGCGCCGTCGTCCCACTCCTCCTCCGGGACCTCATGGTGCGCGAACCACGCTTCCCAACTGGCGAAGCCGGCCGGTGGGGGCTTCTGGGCGTAACCCAGCGCCAGCGCCCAGAACTTGGCCAGCTCGCCCGGCTTCGCGCAGTCGATGGTCACGGTCCACTTGGTCGACATGGATGCTCCCCCTCAGGACGCGATGGAGCGAGCGTGCCATGTGGGACTGACAGCGGGGCTGAGATGATCACCGGATGAGTCCCGTCATCTCCATCGGATCCGCCGCCGCCCGCCCCTGCACACTCGTAGTGTGCCGGGGTTGCTGTTGCGGCGACGCGCGCAAGCATCCCGGCACGGACCACGACTGGCACCTCGCGCGGATGCGGGCCGCCGCCGCGGAGTCGGCAGGGCGGTTCGCGGTGCGTACGAGTGAGTGCCTCGGACCCTGCGGGCAGGCGAACATCATCGTCGTACAGCCCTCGCGAGAAGGGCGCAGGCGAGGTGGTCGAGCCGTCTGGGTCGGCTTCGCCATGGACGACGAGTCGATCGACGAGATAATCGCGTGGGCCGAGGCGGGCGGGCCGGGGATCGCCGCACCGTCGGCAGCACTCACGCTGCAGGTGGTCGATCCCCGGAAGGCCTGAGGTTCAGGCCGCCGACCTCGAACCCTCGAGGACCTTGTCGAGGAAACCGTGCAGGTTCGCCACGGTGCGCGCGTTCTGCTCCTCCAGAGTGAGGCTCTCCTCGAAGCGGCGGGCCAGTGCCGTGGTCTTCTTGCCTCGTACGTAGAGGGAGCAGGCGAGGTCCGCGCAGATGTAGATGCCGACCGAGTTGCCCTGGCGGCCCGCCGGGCCGGAGAGGGGCGCCACGAGCAGGGTGATGCCCGAGCCTGACTGCGGAGTCACGCAGACCGAGCAGATGCTGGACTTGAGCAGGCTCCTGCGCGCGCCGGTCGAGGCGCGCAGCGCGATGCCCACGTACTCGCCGTCCCGTTCGGTCACGATGTAGCCGCGGTCCGGGGCCTTGGGGTCACGCCACCCGAGGAAGTCCAGGTCGGACCAGGGAGTCTCCGGGAAGCCCGCAGGGAGAGTGAGTCTGCGGGCTTCGCCCTTGGAGCAGTTGACGAAGGCCGCGCGAATCTCTTTCTCGCCGATAGGTTCCATGATCCGGAATTTATCAACCGCCACGTCGAGTCGTCCTCCCCTTTTTCCGGGGGGGGCGCCGCCGGAACCTCGTGGGAGGACACCAGCCCACACTCACTTGCAGTCGGCATCGAGACGCGAGGGGACGTGCCGGTATGTCCGCCCGGAGCACGGTTCCCAACACTCCAGCCCCGAAGTACCAAGGCGGCCACCGGACGATAGCGAGGACGGACATACCGGCGCGGCACCGCACCCACAGACGGACCGCGCCGCAGTCCCCACGCACCCGCAGCCGGTATCGAGACGCGAGGGGACGTGCCGGTATGTCCGCCCGGAGCACGGTTCGCGGCACTCCGGGGCCGAAGTAGCCCGGCGGCCACCGGACGATAGCGAGGACGGACATACCGGCACGGCCCCGCACCCACAGACAGGCCCGCACCGGAGCCCCGCAGCCAGGCCCCGCTCAAGGCCCAGGGGCCAGGTTCAGCCCAAGTACCCCAACCCCGGATGCACCGCCCGGTACCCCTCCACCAACCGCCGCGCCACCGTCACGGAATCCACCAGCGGATGCAGTGCGAACGCCTTCACCGCCGTGGCGCGTGAGCCGGTCTCCGCGGCGGTAAGCACCTCCCGCTCCACCGCCTTCACCGCGCACACAAGCCCCGTCGCATGACCGGGCAGCGGGTCGACGGCCATGGGATGCGCTCCGTTGGCATCGACGGAGCACGGCACCTCGATCACCGCGTCGGCGTCCAGCGCCGAAAGGGTCGTGCGATTGCGGACGTTGAGGATCAGCGTCGTCCGCTCGTCGCGCGCGATCGCCCGCATCAGGGCGAGGGCGACCTTCTCGTACCCCCCGGATTCGAGGTCCTCGGCCGCACGCTCCCCGACACCCGCGGCCTCCCGGTTCTCGGCCATGTACGTGGCCTCACGCTCCGCACGCGTCGCGTCCCAGGCCTTCAGCGCCGACGCCGAGGCCGACGCCTCCCCCCGCCCCAACTCATCGTAGAACCGTGCCTGTTGGTCGCGGAGGAACGCTCCCCGCGTCTGCTCCGCCTCCTGGTAGGCACGGACCGCCTCGCGGTTGAAGTAGTAATAGTGCAAGTACTCGTTCGGGATGGCTCCCAGTGACTGGAGCCACTCCGCACCGAAGAGCCGCCCCTCCTCGAACGAGCCCAGCATCTGCGCATCGCCGAGCAGCCGCGGCAGCTCATCGCGCCCCGCGATCCGCAGGCCCCGCAGCCAGCCCAGGTGGTTGAGGCCGACGTAGTCGATGAACGCCTCGTCGGGGTTGCCGCCCAGCATGCGCGCCACGCGGCGCCCCAGGCCCACCGGCGAGTCGCAGATGCCGATGACGCGGTCGCCGATGTGCCGGGACATGGCCTCGGTGACCAGGCCCGCGGGGTTGGTGAAGTTGATGACCCACGCGTCCGGGGCCAACTGCCGCACGCGTCGTGCGATGTCGACGGCCACGGGCACGGTCCGCAGGCCGTACGCGATGCCGCCCGCGCCGACGGTCTCCTGCCCAAGGACGCCCTCCGCGAGGGCGACCCGCTCGTCGGCCGCACGCCCCTCCAGGCCCCCCACCCTGATCGCGGAGAAGACGAAGTCCGC
>NZ_BAAAUG010000039.1:3796-8218 GCF_039533825.1 Streptomyces rectiviolaceus | reverse complement strand
CGGCACCCCGGCCGCCTGCTCGGACAGGACGCGGGCGACCGCGCCGAGCCGCCCCGCGTCCAGGTCGTGCAGCACGACCTCCGTGACCCGGCCTTCGGCATGGTCACCGAGCAGCGCGCCGTACACGAGCGGAACGCGGAATCCGCCGCCACCGAGAATGACCAGCTTCACGTCTCGACCACCTTCTGTCGTTACAGCTATCGGTACAGCCGTCGGTACAGCTGTCGGAACAGCCGTCGGAACGCCCGGCGGCCAGCTCAGGCACATCTGTCGACCTGTCAGAACTCACCCGTCGACAGAGGTCACGTTACGTACGATTGCCCGGCAGCGATCGACCCCCCACGGAGGTAGCGCACCGATGACACCCCTCAAGACATCCGCGAAGGCATCCGTCGCCCTCCTCGGCGCCGTCGCGCTGGCGACGGCGACCGGAACCAGTGCCTCCGCCGACACAACCCCGAGATCCCCCGGCGGCTGGCAGGAGACCGGCGTCTCGTCCGTCAACTCCCTCACCGGCAGCCAGGGCCTGGCGAGCCGCGCCGACGGCAGCCTCCTCTACCGGGGTCTCGCCTCGATCCCGCTCGACCTGCGGATCAAGGGCTGGACCCATGTCGGCGACCCGGACATAGCCGCCGGCCACACCGTCGACGCCTACCAGGGCGGCGACGACGCGAAGTCGAAGATGTTCGCCGTGACGACGCCCGGCGGGAAGCGCTACCTCTACGAGCACCAGCTCGACGCCGGGGAGAAGCTCAACAACTCCTTCGCTGCCGTCTCGCCCGACAAGCAGTGGCTGGTGTCGGGTGAATGGGGCGACCAGAGCCGCCTCCAGGTCTTCCCCGCCCCGCTGCTCAACTCCTCGACCCCGCCCACCGGCGGAGCGCTCCCCCAGGCGGGCCAGATCTCGCTCGACAAGCCGGTGCGTGACATCCAGGGCTGCGACTTCGTCTCCGAAACCCGTCTCGTGTGCGCGTCCAACGACGCGTCGAAGGAGCTGTGGCCCGAGGACCGCCCCGTCCTCCAGGTGGACCTGGAGCACGCGCTCGACGGGAAGCCCGTCACGGGGAAGGTCACGAGCCTGTTCGCCGCCCCGCAACGGAGCATCTGCTCCGGCACGTTCGAGACGGAGGGCGTCGACTACGACTCCGAGCGGCGCACGCTGCGCGCCGAGGTCGTGCCGCCGGTGCCGTGTCTGGTGACGACGTCGGTCTACTCGTACAAGCCGACGACCGGCTGACCCGCACACACCCTGAACACACTCTGAACACGCCACACGTGTGCGAACGGGCCGGGCGGGGGATGGTCGCGATCATGACACAGCAACACCGGCACGAACCCGTGCCCGACACGCTCCCCGCTCAGCCCCGCCGCCCGGTACGGCAACTGCTCGCCGCGTCGGTGGGCAACGCCGTGGAGTGGTACGACTGGTACGCGTACACGTTCCTCGCGACGTACATCGCCGACCAGGTCTTCCCCAAGGGCTCGGGCAACTCCCTCGTACCGCTGCTCTCCACGTTCGCCGTCTTCGCGGTCGGCTTCTTCATGCGGCCGGTCGGCGGCCTGCTCATGGGCGCGGTCGCCGACCGGCGCGGCAGGCGAGCCGCGCTGACCGTCACCATCCTGCTGATGGGCGGCAGCAGTCTGCTGGTCGGTCTGACGCCGACGTACGCGTCCGTGGGGGTGCTCGCGCCGGTCGTCCTCGTCCTGGCGCGGCTGCTCCAAGGTCTGTCCGTGGGCGGCGAGTTCGCGGCGTCGACGACGTTCCTCGTCGAGTCCGCCGGGCCCGGACGGCGTGGTCTCTTCTCCAGTTTCCAGTACGTGTCGACGAGCGCGGGCCAGCTCGCCGCGTCGGGCGTCGCGGCCCTGCTCGTCAGCATGCTCTCCGACGGGCAGATGGACGGCTGGGGCTGGCGGCTTCCGTTCTTCATAGGCGCCGTGCTCAGCCTGGTCGGCTTCTGGATCAGGCAGGGCGCGTACGAGACCCATCAGGCTCCCCAGGACGAGTCGGAACGACCCGGACTGTTCGACGCCCTGCGCAAGCACCCACGCCAGTCCCTCCTCATCTGCGGAATCACGGCCGGCGGCACGATCGCCTACTACACGTGGACGTCGTACCTTCCGACGTACGCCGAGCTCAACACCGACATCAGCAAGAGCCAGGCCCTGCTGTCCGGCACCCTCTCGCTCGCGTTCTTCGCCCTGCTCCAGCCGGTCGGCGGACTGCTCTCCGACCGCTTCGGCCGCAGGCCGCTCCTGCTCTTCTTCGGCCTCGGCTTCGCCGTCCTGAGCGTGCCGCTGCTTCGCTCCCTGAACGGCTCGTTCGCTTCGCTCCTGATGGTGCAGTGCGCGGGCATGGTGCTGCTCACCGGCTTCACGTCGATCTCGGCGGCCGTGAACGCGGAGGTGTTCCCCGCGCGTGTACGGGCCGCGGGGATCGGCTTCCCGTACTCCCTCACCGTCGCGCTGTTCGGCGGCACGGCCCCGTACATGGGCACCCTGTTCAAGGAGATCGGCGAACCGGGCCTGTTCCCTTGGTACGTGGCCGTGCTCTGCCTCGCGTCATCGGCGGTGTACCTCAAGCTCCCGGAAACCGCCCACAAGGAGCTGGAGCGCTAGAGCTCCAGCCGCTTCACTCCGGCGGAGTCGGGGTGTCGTGGCTGCGGTACATCGCCTGGATGTCCAGCTCGAGTCGCACGGTCGGACCGACGACGGCGATGCCGCGCGCGAGCATGGTGCGCCAGTTCAACGTGTAGTCCTCGCGGTGCAGTTCGGCCGTGGCGCGGGCGGCGCAGCGCAGTTCCTCGCCGTACCCGCCGTTCACCGTGCCCAGGTAGGTGGTGTCGAGGGCGACCGTGCGGCTCACTCCGTGCATCGTCAGCGGGCCCTGCAGCGACCACTTCGCTCCACCGCGGTAGGCGAACCGGCTGCTGCTGAAGGTGATGTAGGGGTAGTTCTCGACGTCGAGGAAGTCCGCCGAGCGCAGATGGCCGTCGCGGGTCTTGTTGCCCGTGGTGAGGCTTGAGGCGTCTATTCTCACCTCCACCTGCGAATCCTCCATCTCGGGGGCTATGCGGATACCGCCGTCGAACCGCGTGAAGCGGCCGTGGACGTTCGCCATGCCGACGTGCCGGGCGATGAAGCGGATCGCGGTGTGCGGCGGGTCGAAGAGCCAGGTGCCGGGCGGCGGGAGCTCCAACTGGCGGGCGCTGAGCAGCCGTACGTCGTTCGACGGCGGTGCCTCGCCCGCGAGGACGTCCACGGTCTCGTGGTGCGGCTGCAGACTCTCCGCCGCGATGACCAGGCCGTAGCGGCCCGGCGGCAGTGCCGCGCTGAAGAGGCCGTACGGATCGGTGGTGCCCTTGGCCGCGACGCGCTGCGTGGCGGACGAGGTCACCGTGACGTCCGCGCCGCCGAGCGGCTGCCCGAGCGGGTCGACCACCGTGCGGCTCACGCCACCGGCACCCGCCGGAAGGTAGGGCACAAGGCCCGCTCCACCGCCGGATGCGCCTCTTTGCCTCTTGCGCCGGAACAGTGCGAGGGCCATGTCGTTCACCTGTCTCTTTCGTCGTGCTGAGTGCTTCGTGCTGAGTGGTGTGTGCTGGTGCTGAGTGCTGATGCTGTGTGTTTCGTCGTGCTAGAGGTCGGTGCTCGGCGGCCCGCCCGCGTACGCGGCCCGCAGCAGGCCGAGTACGCCGTCGTACCCGACCTGGCGCGGATTGGCGTACGGCGCGGCGGCTGTCGCCAGGCGGGCCGCCCGCTCCACATCGGCCTCCGCGAGCCCCAGTCGGGCCAGGGAGCGGGGCGCGCCGAGACGCCCGGCGAGCTCCCACAGGGAGCGCGGGACGTCCTGCGCGTCCAGGGCACGGCTCAGGGCGGCGAAGGCCCGGGGCGCGGCAGGTGCGTTGTACGCGAGGGCGTACGGAAGGACCACCGTGTGGGTCTCGGCGTGGGGCAGGCCGAACGAGCCGCCGAGCACGTGGCAGAGCTTGTGGTGCAGGCCCATGGTGGTGGCGCCGAGGCAGGACCCGCACAGCCAGGCCGCGTACAGCGCGCGGGTCCGGGCCGCGAGCCCGCCGGGATCGGCCACGATCTCCGGCAGAGCGGCCGCCATGGCCCGCACGCCCTCTTCGGCCAGCAGGCCGACGACGGGCGACGCGTCGGGCGCGTACAACGACTCGGCCGCGTGCGCCAGGGCGTTGACGCCGCTCGTCACCGAGAGCGCCGGCGGCAGCGAGAGGGTCAGCTCGGGGTCGTAGACGACGCTGCGCGGCTGTACGGACGGGTCGCGCCCGGTGCGCTTGGCACCGCCTTCGGTCAGGCCCCAGACGGGGGTCATCTCGGAGCCCGAGTAGGTCGAGGGCACGGCGATCAGCGGAAGGCCGGTGCGCAGGGCGAGTGCCTTGCCGAGGCCGATGGCGGAGC
>NZ_BAAAUG010000039.1:0-3782 GCF_039533825.1 Streptomyces rectiviolaceus | reverse complement strand
ACCCGCCGCCGACCGCCACGCACCCGTCGGCCGCCGCGGCCCGCGCCGCATCGACCACGCGGTCCGCGTCCTCGACCGGCACATGCTGACGCGCTCCCGCGAACACCCCGGCACAGGCGGCGCCGAGCCCGGCGGCCACCTCGCGCGCGACGCTCTCGCCCCGGACGCCGCACACCACCAACAGACGGCGCAGGCCGAGCTGTTCGGCCTCACCGACGGTGGCGCTGCTCGCGCCGCCCGCGCGGAAGACGACACGAGAGGGACGGGTCTCGTACGTGAAGTCCGGGATCTCGGCGCCTTTCATGCGGAGGTCTCCGGGGCGAGGACGAGGTCGAAGGTCGCGTGCCGGAACGGGTTCGGGACGCCGAACTCCCGTGCGCGCACCGGGTCGTCGGTCTCGGTGAAGTCCCGTACGAGGCTGTGCTTCACGGCGAAGACGGCATCGGATGCGAGATAGGGGCTGCCCGCGACGAAGAGGTGTGTCGTGACCGGCGCGTGGCCGTCGGCCGACGCGATGAAGTGGATGTGGGCGGGCCGGTAGGGGTGCCGCGCGGTGGCTGCGAGCAGGCTGCCCACCGGGCCGTCGACGGGGATCGGGTACGGGCTCGGCACACAGCTGCGGAACCAGAAGCGTCCCTCGGCGTCGGCGGTGAAGAGTCCGCGGCCGTTGCCCGACGGCTGTACGCCGGGCTGCTGCACGTCGTAGTAGCCGTGCGTGTCGGCCTGCCATACGTCGAGGCGGGCTCCCGGCAGCGGTGTTCCGTCGGCGGCGACGACCCGTCCGCTCACCACGCACGGCTCCCCGTCGCCGGAGCCCAACAGGTCGATGTCGGCGCCGAGTTCGCGCCGGGGCGACTCGGTCAGGTGGAAAGGTCCGAGCACGGTCGGCTCGGTCGCGGTGGGTCCACCGGGGCCGCCCAGCGTCTCGACGAGCGAGGAGAGGCCGAGCACGTCCGACAGGAGGATGAACTCCTGGCGGGTGTCCGTGCACTGCTGCCCCGTCTCGGTGAGGAAGGCGACGGCCCGCTCCCATTCCTCCTGGGTGAGCCGGGACTCGCGTACGAAGGCGTGCAGATGCCGGACGAGGCCGCTCAGGAGCTCGCGCAGCCTGGGGTCCGGTGTGGAGCGCAGGCTGTCGAGGACGGTCTCGGTCACGGTGGCTTCCGCGACCCGGGTGGCGTGGCCGGTGGACGGGCTTTCGTCCACGGGTTCGATGGTCATGTCTGCCCCTCGTGTGGTCCTTGGGCGCTGCCCGCCGAGTCGGTGCCGGCTCAGCCGCGTCCGAGAATCCGCCGCAGGGCCGCGGTGAGCAACTCGTCGGCGGCGTCGGACGCGGCGCTGTGGCGGAAGGCGATGTGGTGGTCGGGCCGTACGAGCAGCGCGCCGGATTCGGCGGTCTCGCGCAGCCGCGCCCAGTCGCCGTACGGGTCCTCGTACCGCCGGCCAGGGCCGATGACGGCGGTCGCGATCTCGATGCCCAGGGTCCGCGCGGCCTCGTCGGCGGCGCGTATCCACCCCTCGCCCCCGATTCCGGTGAAGAGCGTGAAGCGGCCGTGGCCCGCGGCGTCCAGGGTGGAGAGCTGGGTGGTGCCGTGGGTGATCCAGGCGTGCGGCAGTCTGGCGCCGGGCCGGGTGGTGGGCTTGTGGTGGAGCTCGGGGTCCTGGTCGAAGCCGGGGTCGTCGGTGCCGTCGGGGACGACCGCGGCCGACGTGTAGCGCTGGTTCATCTCGACGCCGTGCGCGTTGAACTCGTACACCTTGGCGGCGATGGCCTCGCGCAGTTCCTGCCGCTGCTTCTCGCCGGCCGCCGTGGCGTCCTTGCGGGCGTCGATGCTGGCCCACAGCTGCTCGGGGGTCTGCGGGGCGAGGCCGCCGAGGGCTTCGAAGACGGGCGCGGTCTCGCCGATGCTCTTGTTGGCGCGCTCGACGATCTGCCGACCGATGGGGGCGCGTTCGGCAGAGTAGGAGTCGAGCAAGGCGGGTGACGCGGTGCCGTCGAGAACGAGCCGGAGCTTCCACGCGAGGTTGTAGGCGTCCTGGATGGACGTGTTGGAGCCGAGCCCGTTGGACGGCGGATGACGGTGCACGGCGTCCCCTGCGCACAGCACCCTGCCGTCGCGGTACTCCTCGGCGTAGAGGTGGTTGACGGTCCACGCGGAGGACGAGGTGATCCGCACGGGTATCTCGTCGTCGCCGATGAGGCGACGGACGACGGACAGGGCGTATTCCTCGGTGAGGTCCGGTGCCCCGGCGTCGAGGTCGTACCCCCACACGATCATCCACTCGTTCCAGGGACGCACACAGCGCACGAGGCCCGCGCCGATTCCGCCGACGGTCGCTCCCGGTGCGAGCACCCAGTAGAGAGTGGCCGGGCGGTGGGCGGTGTATTTGGCGAGGTCCGCCTCGAAGACGATGTTGACGCTGCCCGCGACCCCCATCGTGCCGACGGTGGGCAGACCCGCGTTCTCGGCGACGCGGCTGCGGCCGCCGTCCGCGCCGATGAGGTACTTCGCCCGGATCTCGTACGAGTCCCCGCGCAGCCGGTCCTTGAGGGTGGCCGTCACGCCGTCGGCGTCCTGCACATGCGAGACGTACTCCGTCTCGAACCGCAGCGAGGTACCGCGCGCCACGGCCGCGTCGACAAGGACCGGCTCCATGAGGTGCTGCGGCATGTCGCACATGCGGCTGGGGCTTGCCAGCTCGTGGGCGGCCTGGATGAGCGGGTCGTTGCCCCAGGAGCGCAGCCGGCCGAGCTCCTCGCCCGCCAGGCTGGTGCAGAAGACGGTGTTGCCCATCAGATGCTGCGGGGTGGCCTTCGCCACGACCTCGTCCTCGACCCCGAGGTCGCGCAGCACCTCCATCGTCCGCTGGTTGGTGATGTGGGCGCGGGGCGTGTCGGCGAGGCCCGCGTGCCGGGTGACGACGGTGTTGGCCACGCCGTAGGTGCTCAGGGCGAGTGCCGCCGCTGCTCCTGCGGGGCCGCTGCCCACGATCAGTACGTCGGTCTCGACGGTCGTCACTCGGGACGCTCCTGGAATGAACGGGCGGTGGAAGGGTCCGCGGGCGAGCACGGAACAGGTTGGATCTTGGTCCATGCGCGGGCGTCGCAGGTGTCTCATTTCGAGACAGTCGACGGCACCCGGCTGCCCTGGGGCTCCGCTCCCCTCCTACGATGGTTCGACCGTGACCAGCACAGAACACCCCCGTCCGGCCGACACACAAGACGTTGAGTCGCCGCTGCCCCTCGCTCCGATCCGCCACGCACGCGAGCGTTTCCTCGCGGGCGGGCCGTTGCCGGACGGCATTCCCGAGAATGTCGTCGCCGGGTGGCGGCGCGCGCGTTTCTTCGGCGTACGAAGGGATCTGGCGGCGGCGCGGGACGGTGCGGCGCCGGTGTCCTCGCCGCTGCTCGTGGCGGCCCGGCCGGTCCTCGAACGGCTCGCGCCCGCGCTGGACGCAGAGGGCTGCGCCCTGGTGCTCGCCGATGAGCGCTGCCGGGTGCTGTGGTGGCGCGGCCGCTGGTCGCGCCTCACTCTGCGGCACGATCTGTCGGAGAGCGAAGTGGGCCACAACAGTGCCGCGGCGGCCCTGCGCACGGGCCGGCGCGCCGAGGCACACGGCCCCGAGCACTTCCTCGACCTGTGGCAGGAGATCTCCGCGGTCAGTGTGCCCTTGCGTGCACGCGGGTCGCGGCGGCCGGTGGGCACCGTCACCGTGGTGTCCGGGCTGTGCGCGGGCTGCGGCCCGCATCCGGGGGCGGCCCTTGCAGAGGCCGCGGCGGC